>NZ_JBBYGR010000074.1:0-43016 GCF_038405005.1 Xanthomonas sp. JL1
CCCCCCCCGATCTGCAGTCGGCTGAACCCTATCCGGTTGGGGTCCGGGCAGAAGCTCGCGGGCAGGACTTGGCGTGCGCGAACGAATGGGATCCATCAGGCATACCTCTTTACATGGTCGCCTCCAGACTAGCGGTCTGTGGTCCCTACATAGCTTCCGAGGCCGCATGGCAGTACACAACTTCGGGTGATCCTGGCAACCCTCGACGACCAGGGTGAGGCGCAGACCTAATGCACGCGCTGTTCAATCGGCATAACGTGGTAGCCATCTCACATTAGGCCCAGCCGCGCAGGAGCCGCCTGTGTCACCGCGCGCCACGCTCGGACTGCCGCGCACTGGACATCGATTCGGCCACCGAGATCTTGTCTGCCACCGCTTTCTGCATTGGCGAGCCGGTCTCCAGCAAGCCATGCAGATGGCGCCAATGTGCGGTGGCCGCGGCGAAGTCTTGCTGCTGAAAATCGCTGATGCCCAGTAACCACAAACCGCGCTGATTGTCCGGCTCGCGGGCGATCACGTGCTGCAATCTTGCGCGCGACGCGGCATCGATGGCGAAGTCGCTGTGCGTGGCCATATCTGCCGCCACCCAGCCGACAATGGCGGCGCTGATGTCGGGTGCGATCCTGAGCGCTTGCGCATAGGCCTCACGCGCGTCGGCGGGGCGATCGTTGTGCTCGTCCCTTTTGGCCTGCTGCATCCAGCGTTCCAGCGCTTGTTCCTGCGTGTCGTCAGCGGTGCTCGCAGCCTGTGCCTGCCCGGCAGCAGCCGCTGGTGGTGCCACTGCTTCGGCTTGCGGTGGCCGCGCTGCATACACGTGCGTGGCCATTGCCTCCGGCGCGCCCACCAGCCGGTATAAACCGGCCGTGGCCAGCGGCAGGCCGAGGAGCAGCAGGATCGGCAAGCTGTAGCGCGCGTTGCCAGTACCGGTGGGCCGGGGCAGCAGCGGCACCAACAACAGCAGCAACGCCAACGCCACCAACGCTGCGCTTGCGACATAAAAACCCATCATCACCACTCTTCCTCAGCCTGAGGCGCCACCGGTGTCCCGATGCGCGCACGTTTGCGCACGGTGTGGATCACCACGCCCGCACCACCAGCCAACATCAGCGCCGGCCCGAACCACAGCAACCAGGTGCCGCGCTTGACCGGTGGGTCGTACAGCACGAAATCCGAATAGCGCTCGACCATGTATTGCTTGATCTGCGCATCGCTCTTGCCGGCCTGCAGCTGCGCGAACACCTGATGCCGCAGGTCGCGCGCGAGGCTGGCGTTGGAATCGGCGAGGTTTTCGTTTTGGCACACCAGGCAGCGCAACTGTGCGGTCAAGCGCTGATAGCGCGCTTCGTCGCTGCGGTTTTTGAACGGTAGTGGGTCCACGGCCTGCGCCGCCAGCGAGGGGGCAAGTAGCACGCCGAGCAGCAACACCAGCAACAGACGCACACGGCGGCCTTGTGTGCGCCAGTGCCAATGCAACAGCAGTGCGTGACGCGCCGACGCCATCATGGCGTGCCCTTGGGCAGCGCGGCGATGGCCGGCAGCAACTCGTCGTCGATGGCATCCGGCGTCAGCACGCCGATGTGCTTGTAGCGGATCACGCCTTGCGCATCGATCAGGAATGTCTCTGGGGCGCCGTACACGCCGAAGTCGATGGCGGTCTGGCCGGCTTCATCGGCAATCACCACTGCATACGGGTTGCCGAGTCGCGCGAGCCAGGCGGTGGCATCGGCGGGCACGTCTTTGTAGTTGTAGCCGATCAATGGCACGCCGAGGCGGCTGGCCTGCGCCATCAACACCGGGTGCTCGTGCACGCATTCGGCGCACCAGCTGCCGAACACGTTGAGCACGTACGGCTTGCCCAGCAATTGATCGCGGCTCACGCGTTGTTCGTGCTGATCCAGCCGCGGCAACGAGAACGCCGGTGCGGGCTTGCCGATTAACGGCGAGGGCACATCGCGCGGATTGTGCTGCATCGTCCACAGGATGCCGAAGCCGAACAGCGCCGCCAGCAACAGGAAGCCCAGCAAGGGCAGCAGACGATTCACCGGAGCGATTCCTGTGCGATGACGACAGCCGGATGCGCCGCAGATGTGGCCGATGTAGTGACAGTCGCCGGTGCACGAAAGCGACGTGCGCAGGCACTGACGAGACCACCCAGCATCATCAGCAGGCCGCCGGCCCAGATCCAGCGAATGAAGGGTTTGTAGTACAGCCGCAGCGTCCAGTCGTTTTCGATGTGCTGGTCGTCCAAGGGCTCGCCGAGCGCGACATACAGGTCGCGGGTGATGCCGGGATCGATCGCCGATTCGGTCTGGATCCGCTCGCTGCTGTACAGACGTTTTTGCGGATGCAATTGCGCGACCACCTGGCCGTCGCGGCTGACCTGCACGCTGCCTTGTTCGGCCTTCCAGTTCGGCCCATCCATCAGCTGCACGCCATCGAAGCGGAAGTTGTAGCCGGCAATCTGCGCGCTCGCGCCGGGCGATAGCCGCACATCGCGTTCTACCGACAGGCTTTCGGACACCAGCACACCGGCTACGAACACCGCCACGCCCGCGTGCGCGATCAGCATGCCGGCCATTTCAGCGGGAAAGCGTCGCCCGTGCGGCATCTCGCGCCAGCGTTTGACCACGTACAACGCGGTGCCCGCGGCCACCCATGCGGCGACGCCCATGCCGGCGATCGCCTTGGCCTGACCATCGGCAAACACGCTGCCGACCAGCGCGCACGCAATCGCGGCGATGCCGGCGCGCGTGCCGAGTGTCTGCAACGGTGCGGCCTCGGCTTTGCCCCAGTGCAGGTACGGACCGAACGGCAGCAACAGCAGCACCGGCAACATCAACAGCGGAAACAGCAGGCCGAAGTAGGGCGGCCCTACCGACACCTTACCCAGGCCAAAGGCATCGGCGATCAGCGGGAACAAGGTGCCCAACAGCACCATGGCCGCGGCCACGGTAAGCAACAGGTTGCCGATGAGAATGCCGGTTTCGCGCGAGGCGGCGGCGAAGGGTTTGCCGCTGGCAATTTTGGGGGCGCGCAGTGCATACAACAGCAACGAACCACCGACCACCGCGACCAGAAAAATGAGGATGTACAAGCCGCGACGCGGATCGGCAGCGAAGGCATGCACCGAGGTCAGCACGCCCGAGCGCACCAGGAAGGTGCCCAGCAACGACAGCGAGAACGCCAGGATCGACAGCAGGATGGTCCATGCGCGCAGGCTGCCGCGTTTTTCGGTCACTGCCTGGGTGTGGATCAATGCGGTACCGACCAGCCATGGCATGAAACTGGCGTTTTCCACCGGGTCCCAGAACCACCAGCCGCCCCAGCCCAGTTCCGCATAGGCCCACCAGCTACCGGCGACGATGCCGGCGGTGAGACAGGCCCAGGCGACATTGGTCCACGGTCGCGCCCAGCGTACCCAGGCCTGTTCCAGTTCGCCGCCGAGCAATGCCGCGACCGCAAATGCGAACGCCACCGAGAAGCCGACATAGCCGGTGTACAGCACCGGCGGGTGGAAGGTCATGCCCGGATCCTGCAGCACCGGATTGAGTTCGTTGCCATCCAGCGGAATCGGCGACAGCCGCGCGAATGGATTGGAGGTCAGCAGGATGAAAGCCAGAAAGCCCACCGAGATCAGTCCCAGCACCGCCAGCACGCGGGCGGCGAAGTGCTGCGGCAGATGTCGGCTGAAGGCGGCCAACAGCACCGTCCAGGTGGCCAGGATGGCGATCCACAACAGCAACGAGCCTTCGTGCGCGCCCCACACCGCGGCGAAGCGGTAGTACCAGGGCAGGGCGATGTTGGCGTTGGCGGCGACGTAGCCCACCGAAAAATCCAGCGACAACAGCGACCAGGCAAGCAAGCCGAACGCGATCCACACGAACACCGCCTGGCCCACCGCCGCAGGCCGCGCGATGTCCATCAACGCGGTGTTGCCACGCCACGCACCGATCAACGGCAACACGCTCTGGGCAAGCGATAACAATAGCGCCAGGATCAAGGCGATCTGGCCGAGTTCAGGCGTCATGGGCGAATCGCAAGGTGAAACGGAACGGAGTCATCGATGGACGTGGCACCAACCACAAGCGCATCAACGCGGCGTGGTCAGCGGTGCGGCGGTGGCGGGGATCGGTTTTCCGAGGTGGCCCTCGGCCATCGCATCCTTCAACTCCTTCGGCATGTAGGTTTCGTCGTGCTTGGCCAGTACTTCGTTGGCGACAAAGCGCCCGCCCTGCATGCGCCCGTTGGCGATGACCGATTGGTTGTCGCGGAACAGGTCCGGAAGAATGCCGGTGTACTCCACCGGGGTGGCGGCGTTCTTATCGATGACGGTGAAGCTGACTTTCAGCGAATCGGCCGCGCGCTGGATCGAGCCGGCCTTGACCATGCCGCCGAGCCGGAACTGCTGATAGCCGGCCGCTGCGCCGGCGCGTACCTGGCTGGGGGTAAACAGATAGCTCATGTTCCGCTGCAGCGCGAACACGATGAGCGTCACGGCCAGCGCGGCGGCGGCAAGGACGCCGATCACCAAGCACAGACGTTGTTTGCGCGTGGCATTCATGGCGCCTCCCGCTCCAGCACTGGGGCGGGTTGATCGCGTGCAGGCCGCGGTGCCTGCCGCTGCAGCTTGCCGCGCAGTGCGCGCGGCAAGCGGCGACGTCGCAGCCAGGGCGCTGCAAGATCGGCCAGCAGCACAAGCACGAATAATGCATAAGCGGTCCACACGTAGTGGCCGTAGCCGCCCATCGCCAGGAAGGTGCTCATGCGGTGCGCTCCGCCAACACGATGCGGCGGACCCACTCCTTGCCACTTTCAAGAGCCAGCAATTCCACACGCACGCGGCCGAACAGGCTGGCGACGTAGTAGCACTTGGTGGCCAGCATCATGGTCAGCAGTGGCCACAGCATGTCTGCGCTCATCTTGGAGGGGCCGAGCAGGCGCACGGTGGACCCTTGGTGCAGTGTGTTCCACCACACCACCGAATAATGCACGATCGGCAGATTGGCCAGGCCCACCAGCGCCAGCAACCCGGCTGCGCGCATCGCCTGACGACGGTCTTCCACGGCGTGATACAGACCCAGCACGCCCAGATACAGAAACAGCAGCAGCAACTCCGAGGTGAGCCGCGCATCCCAGGTCCACCAGGTGCCCCACATCGGCTTGCCCCACAGTGCGCCGGTGCACAGGGTGATGAAGGTAAAGGCCGCGCCGATCGGCGCCGAGGCCATGGTCACCACTTCGGCCAGCTTGATCCGCCACACCAGCGCAATGAATGCCGAAACGCCCATCGCCGCGTAGATGAAAAGACTCATCCAGGCACTGGGCACGTGGATGAAAATGATGCGATAGGCATCGTGTTGCTGATAGTCCGGCGGCGCCAGCACCAGGCCGCCGTACGCGGCCACTGCGCCGAGCAGCAACGCTAGCCCCAGCGCCCACGGGCGCACGTTGCCGGCGAGGCGATAGAACGTGGGCGGCGAACTGAGTTGGTGCAGCCACAAGGGAATCCACTTGGCCATGCCGGTGCCGTCAGTTGGAGTGTCTGGCGTGAGGCGCCAACGCCTGCACTGCGGCGCCGGCGTTGACCTGCAACTGCCCGTCGGAGACCTTGCTGGTGCGCTGCATGAGCGCGCGCAAGGCCTTGGCATCCATCGACGGTTGCAGCGACAACAGCAGCGCGGCCATGCCGCTGACATGCGCGGTGGCCATCGACGAGCCGGAGGTAAAGTCGTAACGGCCGTTCGGCTGCGTGGTCAGGATGTCCGTGCCGGGCGCGCTGAGCACGCCCGGCATGGCCGGCGTTGCGCTGCTGCTGCGCACCACCAGTACGCCGGGTACGTCGTTGGGAAACCCGTCCAGACGCTCGTTCGGCGGCATTGCCGCCACCACGATGCGGCCCTGTTGCACCAGCTGCTCCAGCATCTTGCTCAACAGCGGATCGGCCGGGCCGCCCAGGCTCAGATTGATCACGCGCGCGGAGCTGTTGTTGATCGCCGCCAGCGCCTTGGCCAGGGTGAAGGTATTGCAGCGTGCAGTGGCGCCCACGGTGGGCGCGTACCAGCACGCCTTGTAGACGCTCAACATGGCCTTGGGGGCCATGCCGACGATGCCTTGGTGATTGTTGCTGCCGGCGGCAATGATGCCGGCCACTTCGGTGCCGTGCGAGTCGGTGCTGGTCATGACTGGTTTGTCATCGACCAGATCGTGCACGTCGCGGATGCGCGCTTTCAGATCCGGGTGGTTGGTATCTACGCCGGTATCGACGACCGCGATCACCACCCCGCGCCCCTGTGTCACGGTCTGCGCGCTGGCGGCATCGGTGTCGATGAAGCCGCGTTGCATGTCAACGTACGGGTCGTTGTAGCTGGACAGCGGGGTGGTCTTTTCCGACGCGTCGGCGGAGAACACCGAGAAATCCTGCACCGGTTGCACCAGCTCCACGCCTTCGTCGTCAGCGAGTGCACTGACCAGTTCATCGCGCGACACGCCCGGCGGCGGTTGCAGCACAGCGCAATACAGACCCAGCGAAGTGATTGGCCAGGCCGAGACTTCGCGCAATTTGTAGCGTTGCTTGATGCTGTCCATGTGCGCGGCCGCCTTCTGGCCGGCGCCGTAATAGCTGGACGCATAGCCGATCAGGCTGGAGCCGGCGCGGGCTGGCGGCGCGGCGAGCGGGTTGGCCACCGCCAGCAGGATGTCGCGGCTGCTGTCGGGCATCTGCGCATCGGCCGGCGGCATGGCGGGGCCGGCACCATCGGCGACCGGCTCCTGCAGCGCTGCGGCAGCGTGTGCGTTGGCGTGCGCGCCCAGGCCGGCGAGCGCGGCGATCAGACCGATGGCGAACAGACGATTCATGGGGCCGAGACGATTTCCGCCAGCCGGATGCCCGGGGTGGCGCGTAGTTGCTGCACGGTTTGCTGCGGCTGGGCCGGCGGTTGCAGTGCAGCAGGCACCACGGTGTAGGCGCCCAGGTCGTTCGGGCCGCCGACCACCTGCAACTGCTGCGTATGCAGCAGCCGGTCCCAGTCGGCCACGGTCATCTTCGCGTCGGGTAAGACACGGATGGCGCCTTCCGGCACCGGCAACGTCGTGGCGCTGCTGAGCGTGCGGTAATCGTGCGACGGCGCGGGCGAGGCCAGCTTGAAGCCCATCACGCCCAGCCCGATGGCTTGCACCAGCGCTGCTGCAGCCAGGGCGCGCACCGTCCAGCTGCCGGAGCGGTGCGCTGCCGGCGTGCGCGCAGGTGCGGTGTGGTGCTCCGGTGCATCCAGGCGGCCGAGCAGGCGCTGCAGCCCGGCGTTTGGGTCCAGCTTGACTGCCGATGGCAACGCCAATGCCTGACGCAGGCGGTTCTGCTGGGCGAATTCGGCGCCGCACGAGGCGCATTTGGCCACGTGCGCAATCAGCCAGGTGTTTTCTTCCTCGGTGGCACTGTCCAACAGGACCGCCGGCATCAATTCCCAGGCGTGCGAGCATTCCTTGCCAGGCGCGATGAAAAACGTCTTCATTGCATGGTCTCCGTGTAAGGGGCGCCGCCGGCCAGGCCGGGCAGCACATTGCGTAATTTGACCCGGGCGTGGAACAGCCGGGCTTTGATGGTGCCGACCGGGCACTGCATGATGTCGGCCACCTCTTCGAGCTTGTGGCCGACGCCGTAGACCAGCTCGATCACCAGGCGCTGCTCCGGCGACAATCGTTCCATGCCCTTGTCCAGCCAGTCGCGCAGTTCGCGGTCGTCGTTGTCGTCGGCGCTGGGGGCGTGGTCTTCCACCACAGCGGTGTCGTCGATGGCCTCGCCATCATGCTGGCGCAGGCACTTGAGCCCGCAGCGGTAGGCGATGCCCATGATCCAGGTGGACACCTGCGAATCGCCGCGGAAGTCGCCGGCTTTCTGCCAGGCGATCCAGAAGCAATCGTTGATGGCCTCTTCGATGATGTCCGGGCGGCGGGTCAGCCGCGACAGGAACCGGCACAGGCGGCTGTGGTAGTTTTGGTACATGCTCGCCAATGCGTCGCGATCGCCCGCAGCCATGCGGCGCAACAGCATGCGGTCGGTGGCATCGCCCAGGGTGTCGGTGTCATTCATCAAGGCAGGCATGGCAGGTAACGCACGTCAGTGCGCGTCGGTAGGCAAAAGGTTGCGTATGGATCAGAAGGTTCTGGAGACCGTGCCCAGCCACGGTGTTTCGCCGGGGCCGCCCTGCATGCGCGGGGTATTGCCGCTGGTCAGGATGCGCTCGGCTTTCAGCGTCCATCCGAGGCGGCTCCACTTCAGGCCCAGCTGACCGTACTGATAGCGGCCGGAGTGAGGCGCACCGTAGGCCATCGCCGGAAAGCGCGACGAGCCGGCACCGAGCGACAGGCTGACATCGTCGCTCAGCGGGACGTTGCCGGTGATGTCTAAGGCGACATTCCACGGCGACTGGTCGGCGCGCGGGAAGTTGAAGGTGGATATCGCAAACGTCACGACGTCGCGGTAAGACCAGGCCAGGCTGCCTTCCTGACGGTTGAAGGTGCGGGTGGAGCGGTCGGTCGGGTAGCCGTAGTAGAGCAGGCTCGCCTGCATCTGCCAGCGGTCGCCCAGCATCCAGGCGCGCCCGACCTGGGCGGTGACTGCCACCGGGTCGCTCCAGTCGGTCGACTGCAGCGCGACCGAGGTAGAGGCCGACCAGCCAGGGGAGGGCAGCCAGTAACCGGCCGCCTGTACGGTGACCTTGTTGGGTGCGATGGAGATGCCGCGGTCGATCAGGCTGGAGGTCACCGCCACCGCACCGCCGAAGTCATTGGCCAGGGTGCTGCCGCAGGAGCCAGATGCCAGCGTGAGGAGCAGCCATCCAAGCAGCCGGGGGTGCCTGCGTCGCGGATGCAGGCGCTCGTGCCGCTGAGCGGACGCGACTGGCGGTATCTCGGAATGTTCGTGCCGTACGTCAATACCCATTAGTGCGCCCACGGGAAACACCCACGGGCGCAATGGCGTCGCGGTTGCAGGGGGAGCGGCTTGGAAGCTGGAACGGTCTGCAAGGGCGTGCGAACTGGGCGTGAAACGGGGGGCGCGATGGTGACCTATGACGGTGGGCGAGACCGCCACGGCTGCGGCGATTCCGTGCGTATACGCGAAGGCACAACGTCCGGCAACGCACATCCACCCTGTCCGGCCTGTGCAGGATGTCCCCAGGTCCGGACCGGACAGGCGGCCAACGGACAGGCCACCGCAGCTGGAAAAGCGCACCCGCCACAGCCACGGTGCCAGCGAAGACCGCCTTGCCGGCGCCGTGGACGGAAGACCGAAGACTGCAGCCGCAGGCAGGCCGTGTGCGCAGCGGTTCCGTCCACCATCGTCCGCCCGGCGGATGCCGACGCGCCCCGCGCGCTGATCGCCCCTACTTCAAGGTGTTGAGGTAGGTGATCAACGCGTCGAGCTCCTTCGGATCGTCCAGGCCGTCGTACTTCATCTTGGTACCTGGCAGGGCCTTGGTCGAGGAGTGCGACAAGTAGGTCTTGAGCTGGGCCGGGGTCCAGGTCCACTTGCTGTTCTTGAGCGCGTCGGAGTAACCGCTGAAATCAGCCACGGTGCCGGCAGGGCGGCCGGCCACGCCGAACAGGGACGGGCCTTTCTTGTTTTTGCCCTGTTTGGCGCTATGGCATTCGCCGCATTCGGTGAGGAAGGTGCCGGCACCGTCGGCAGCGCGTGCCGATGGCACGGGCAGTGCGCCTGCCAGCAACAGACCAGCCAGCGGGACGCACAACACGGGGAGCTTGCGTGGTGAGTTCATGTAGATCCGTACAGGTGCGGGGGAATTAGAAGGCCAGGTTGACCGACAGGGTGAAGCTGTCGAGGTCGCGCGGATTGGTGATCGGTGGGCCGCGGAATACGTTGGACGTGCTGCCGTTGAACTTGTCGAAACGGAACCAGCCAGCCGATACGCGCAGGTTGGCGATCGAGGTGTAGGTGCCTTCCTTGCCGAACGGGGTCCAGTACAGCAGGATCAAATTGCTGGTGGTGTCGGGGATGCCCACCGGCGAATAGCGCGCCGCATCGAACGAGCCGGTGTTGATCATGTGCGCGGCCAGCACGCCGTAGCTCTGCTTGAAGGCGTAGTTCATGCTGATGGTCTGATCGCGCACGCTGCCGCGGTCCAGCGCCGGCATGGTCGGGTCGGTGGGCATCAGCGGGCTGCCGTATTTGCGGCGCTCGTAGATATTGACGTAGGCCAGCGACAGCACGTGCTCACGAGTGCCGAGGAATTGGTAGGTCAGGTCGTAGCCGAAATCGGTGAGGTCGTCGCTGGGCCCGACACGCAGCGGCTGGCGGCGCGTATTGAGCGCGGTCAGGCCGACCGAGAAGAACTGGCGCTTCATGTCCTTCATATACGCAAGACGCGCATAGCCGGTGTCGCTGAGCTTGCCCGGGTCGCCGTTGACCGGCCAGCCGAGACGATCCTGCGCAGACGGCGACAGCGCGCTGTAGCTGCCCACTTCGCCATACCAATTGCGCTCGTACAAACCGTACACGCTGGCGCCGATGACGCGGTTGGACAGTGCCGAGGAGCTGAGCATGGTGGACGCCCCGCCATTGGAGGCCGGCGTCAGCGTGGAGGCGTTCGGCAACACGTGCACTGGGTCGGAAATGCCCGGGTTGTTGTTGACGCTGACGCCGATCATGGTGTCCTTGCCGGCCATCTGGAACGGCTTGCTGACGAAGCGCAGATCGACATCGTCCAGGCGCGTATCGAAGGTCGCATTGCCGCTGTTGTTGGAGCGGATCTTCGAATAGCCGCCGATGTTGTCGCTGAGGCGGCCGCCCAGATACAGATCCGCTTCGCGCAGACGCGAGGTGCTGTCGCCGCGGTTAGGGTTGTTGCGCGACCAGGTGAGCTGACCGGACACCGGAATCTTGGTGCCGTCGCCATCGGTATCGGTAAAACCGCCGAGCTTGAAGCGCATGCCGTAGGGCGTGAGCGAGGGGCCGTAGGAGCCGACGTGGCAATCCGCGCAGGACGAGCCGGTCTGGCGTGCGAACGAGGGAATCGCCTGCGCCTGCGTACTGGCCAGCAGCAATGGGCCGGACACGCACAACAAGGAGGTCAGGGAGGCGGTACGCGCGGCAGTGCGACGCGCAGTGGGCTGGGACATGGGCATGGAAAGTCCTTGTTCGACGGTGCGGGAGGCAGCGGTGCGGGAACGGGCGAGGAAACCAATGACAGACGGCGGGGGGCGGCGGTTCATGCGCGTTTGCCCGGCAACACGCGGCGCAGTAGGCCGTCGCGCAACACCAGGTGATGCCAGAGCGCGGCGCCGATGTGCAGCAGCACCAGCGCCAGCAACGCCCATGCGGCATTCAAGTGCCATGTGCCCAGGGTGTCGCCGAGGTCGCCGTCCGGCGCGACCAGCCCGGGCAAGGGGATGCCGAAGAAATACACCTGCTTGCCGTAGGCGCTGCTCAGCGACCAGCCCAGCAGCGGCAGCGCAAGCATCAATCCGTACATCGCCACATGCGTGGCGCCAGCGGCCAGACGCATCGGCAGCGACGCGGGAGGGCCTGGCGGCAGCGTGCGCAGACGCAGGCGCAACCCGATGCGCAGTGCGAACAGCAGCAGCACCAGCAGGCCGAAGTGGCGGTGGCCTTCCAGCAGCCACTGACGCAATGCGCGGCCATCCAGTTCGGCGCGCAGCAGGATCAGCGTGGCCGCCATGATCAGGCACAGCACGGTGAGCCAGTGCAGCACGCGCATCGCTTTGGGTAAGGGCAGCACACGCGCGGCTGCGGGCGCCTGTTCCACCAGTGGCACCGTGTCTTTGCCGTGGACGGGAGCGCTGGCGGGCGCCTGGGGGGATGAACGCATCTGATCTGTCTTCCGGTGGTGGTCGTTGGTTCCGGCAGCGCGCTGTGCTGCCAGGCCTGGCTCCCCACGCCGGCCGAACGGCGGCCAGGTGAACGTGCACCGATGGGTGCGGCGATGTCGGAAAAAGGTTGCGTCGCCTCTGCACATCGCTCGCACGTTTTGCATCTCGGGGCGATACGACACGTTCGATTGCGCTTGCGCGGACACCGCCTCGCAAGGGCCGCGACCGCGCGCAACCTTTCGCGCAACCCGACGCACTCAGGCATGTCGCACTACGTGCAGTCAGCGGTACGCCTCTCCGATCATGGCCATCGAATGCATCCAGTTGCACACCCACGGTGACGATCGCGGGCTGCTCATTTCGTTGGAGCAGCAGCGCAATATCCCGTTCGAGATCCGCCGCGTGTATTACCTGTTCGGCACGCGCGACGGCGTGCATCGCGGCCAGCACGCGCACCGCCAGCTCAATCAATTTGCAGTAGCCTTGCACGGCTCGGTGACGATTCTGCTCGACGAAGGCAACGGCCCCAGCGAAGTGGTGCTGGACGACCCCTCGCAAGGCCTGCTGCTCGGCCGCATGGTCTGGCGCGATCTGTACCGCTTCAGTGCCGATTGCGTGCTGATGGTGCTGGCCGACCAGTTCTACGATCCGGGCGATTACATCCTGGATTACGACCAATTCGTGAGCGAAGTGCGCAGTGGCACGCAGCCGCAAGCTTGCAGGCTGGAAGCATGAGCGCGCCCAAACAATTGGTGATCATCGGCGCTGGCGAGTTCGCACAGATCGCCTGCGAATACTTCCAGCATGACAGCCACTACACGGTGGTGGCCTTCAGCGTGGAGCGCGACTTTCTGTTGCAGCACACGCTAGCCGAGCTGCCAGTGGTGGCCTACGAAGAACTGGAGCAACGCTACCCGCCGGAGCAATACGAAGTCTTCGTTGCGATTCCGGCGACCCGACTCAATCGCCTGCGCACACGCTTTTTCCAGGATGTGGTGCAACGGGGCTATCGCTGCGCCACTTATGTGAGCTCGCGCGCGTTCGTCTGGCATAACGCGCAGATCGGTGCCAACTGTTTCATCTTCGAAGGCAATGTCATCCAGCCATTTACCCGTATTGGCGACAACTGCGTCTTGTGGAGCGGCAACCATATCGGTCACCGCACGGCGGTGCGGGACCATGTGTTCATCGCCTCGCATGCGGTGATTTCCGGCTATTGCGAGATCGGGCAGGGCAGCTTTATCGGCGTCAACGCCACGCTCAGCGACAAGGTGCACATTGCCGCAAACAATATCATCGGTGCTGGCGCGCTGGTGACCCGACATACCGAAGCCGAGCGCGTCTACGTTGGCTCGCCGGCGCGCGCGGTGGCGGGTAGATCCAGCTTCGACGTGGAGCTCTGACCCGTGTTTGCCTGGAACAAGCGCGGGCTGGTGTTCGACGTCGCACGTGATGGGGTTGGCGGCTGGATGCATCACGCCGCACTGACGCCCACCCCGCACCGGCTCTCTGCGCAGGTGCTGCGGGTGTATGCCGGCTTTCGCGATGCGCAGGGCGTGAGCCGGATTGGTTATGTGGATGTACGCGCCGATGCACCGACGCAGATCGTTGGCGTCAGCAGGCAGCCGGTGCTCGACATCGGCCGCGATGGATGCTTCGACGATAACGGCATGATTCTGGGCGACGTGGTGGCCGGGCCGGACGGGCTGTACATGTTCTATGTGGGTTTCCAGTGCGTGGCCAAGGCCAAGTTTCTCGCCTTCACTGGTCTGGCGGTGTCCAGCGACCGTGGAGAGAGCTTTCAGCGTCGGCAGGAAACGCCATTGCTGGATCGCGCGCCTGGGCGCAGCACGATTGCCGCGGTGCATTCGGCGCGCTACGAAGACGGCCACTGGCGGCTGTGGTACGCGGTGGGCGACGACTGGGAAACGATCGGTGGCCAGCCGTATCCGCGGTACCACATCCGCTACGCACAGACCGACGACCTGCGTTGCATCCCCATCCATGATGCGATGTGTCTGCGTCCGCAGGGCAACGAGTACCGCATTGGGCGTCCGCGTGTGTACCGGCTCGGTAAGTGCTATTTGATGTATTTCACCCGTGGCGACATTCATGGCGGCTACGTCCCCGGCATCGCCTTCAGCGACGATGGCGTGCGTTGGGAGCGCGACGATAGCCAGTTAGGGCTTGCGCTATCCGATGACGGCTGGGATGCGCAGACACTGTGCTACCCGGCCCTGATTCAACACGGCGAGCGCGTATTGATGTTTTACAACGGCAATGCGATGGGGCATGCCGGCTTTGGCTTGGCCGACGCGGCGTTGCCGGTGGAGTTGCAGGGCTGCCATGCTTTCGGTTAGGCCATACGCGCCAGGCGATGCGCCCGCGTGGGACGCGCTGGTGGCGTCCTCGCGCAATGGCAATTTGCTGCATCGGCGCGGCTACATGGACTATCACGCAGCGCGTTTTGTGGATGCGTCCTTGCTCGTCGAACGTGGGGGCGAGGTGGTGGCGGTGTTCCCGGCCAATCTCCAGGGCGATTGCGTCAGCAGCCATGCCGGGCTGACGTATGCCGGGCTGTTGTCGTCGATGGCGCTGCGTGCCGGTGCGACTTTGCAGGTGTTCGAACAGATTGCCACGCACTACCGTGCGCTTGGCGTGCGCGAGCTTGTTTATAAGCCGGTGCCGCATATCTTTCATGCGTATCCGGCCGAAGAAGAGTTATACGCGCTGCATCGGGTGGGCGCGCCGCTTTATCGGCGCGATCTGTCGTCGGCGATTGCGTTACGCGGGCCGCTTGCCTTCAGTGCCGAGCGGCGGCGTTCCATCGCCAGGGCGCGCAAGGCCGGGATACAGATCCAGCGCGGAACCCAGCTCGACGGGTTTCATGCCCTGCTGACCCAGGTGTTGCAGCGGCATGGTGTAGCGCCGACGCATCGGCTGGATGAGCTGCAACTGCTGCAAGGCCGTTTTGCGCAGCAGATTGTGTTGCATGAAGCGCGCGCTGATGGGCAATTGGTGGCAGCGGCGTTGGTGTTCGATTTCGGGCGCAGCGTGCACACCCAATATCTGGCGGTGTCCGAGCAAGGTCGCCAGCTGGATGCGCTGAGTCTGCTGCTGGCCGACCTGATTACCGATGTGTATGCGCAGCGCGACTACTTCAGCTTCGGCATCTCGACCGAGCAGGGCGGACAGGTGCTGAACGAAGGTCTGGTGGAACAAAAGGAACGCTTCGGTGCGCGCGCCGTGGTGCAGGATTTCTATCGATGGATGTTGTAATGGATGTGCCTTTCCTGGATGTGCGCGCCGTCAATGCGCGCTATGCGGATGAACTCAAAGCCGCTGCGGCGCGGGTGATCGATTCCGGCTGGTATGTGCTCGGCCAAGAGCTCGCCGCGTTCGAAGACGAATTCGCCGGTTATTGTGGTACCACGCATGCAGTGGGCGTGGGCAATGGACTGGATGCGTTGGCGTTGATTCTGCGCGGCTACCGCGAGTTGGGCGTCTTGCGCGAAGGCGACGAGATCATCGTGCCGGCCAATACCTTCATCGCGACGTTTCTGGCGATCAGCCAGAACCATCTGGTGCTGGTGCCGGTGGAGCCGGACCCGCTCACCTTCAACCTGGACCCGGTCAGGGTGGAGAAGGCCATCGGGCCACGCACGCGCGCCATCATGGCGGTGCACCTGTATGGGCAGCTGGCCGATATGCAGGCCCTGCAGACACTGGCCCACCGCTACGGCCTGCTGCTGATCGAAGATGCCGCGCAAGCGCACGGCGCCAGTGCGCAGGGGCGACGCGCCGGCGCTTTCGGCGATGCAGCGGCATTTAGTTTTTTCCCGACCAAGAACCTCGGCGCGCTGGGCGATGGTGGCGCGGTCACGACCTCGGATGCCGGCCTGGCCGAGCGGATTCGCGCGCTGCGTAACTATGGCTCGGAAGTGAAGTATCACCACCTCTGCAAGGGCGTGAATTCGCGTCTGGATGAAATGCAGGCTGCATTTCTGCGCGTCAAGCTGGGCTATCTCGAAGAAGAGATCGCGTTGCGGCGAGCGGTGGCGCAGCGCTATCTGCAAGCCATCGACCACCCATTGATCGTGCTGCCCACGTTGGTGGCCGAGCAGCAACACGTCTGGCATCTGTTCGTGGTGCGCAGCCCACAACGTGATGCATTGCAGCAACATCTGTTGCAACAGGGCATCCATACGCAGATTCATTACCCTGTGCCACCGCACCGACAGCCGGCGTACGCCACCTTGGGCCAGGCGTGCCTGCCGCTGAGCGATCGCTTGCATCAGGAGGTACTGAGCCTGCCGATGGGGCCGGCGCTCGATGATGCAGCGGTTGCGCAGGTGATCGCCGCCTGCCAGTCGTTCGGCAGCGGCGCATGAATGTCGTGCGCAGCAGCGCCTACACCGGCGTTGCAACGCTGGCGAAGCTGCTGGCGGCATTGGTCGTGGTCAAGCTGGTCGCCGTCTATGCCGGGCCGCAAGGCGTGGGCCGGCTTGGCCAGTTTCTCAACCTGATGTCGGTGTTGGCGGTACTGGCCGGTGGTGGCATCAGTGCCGGCATCGTCAAGTATGTGGCGCAGTACCGCGACGACGCACCCGCGTTGGCGCGCTTGCTGAGTGCGGCGCTCTGGTATGCGTTCTGCGCAGCCTGCGCGATGGCACTGCTGGCGATGGCGTTCAGTGGAGCCATTGCTGAGCGCCTGCTGGGCGATGCGAGCTACCGCCCGCTGATGTGTGTACTGGCGATCGCGCAGCTGGGTATCGCGTTGCTCAACTACATGCTGGCGGTGATCAACGGCTTCATGGATGTGCGGCGGCTCGCCTTCGTGCAAGTGTCTGGCGCCGTGCTGAGCGTTGCACTGGTGGCGTGGCTCTCCGGCCGGGCGCAGTTGCATGGGGCCTTGCTGGCGCTGGTCCTGAGCCAGGTGCTGTGGCTGCTGGCGGCCGTCCCGGCGCTGCGGCGTAGCTCCTATTTTCAGCCGGCGATGTGGCGGATGCGCTTCGATGCGGAGATGACCCGTCAGCTGGCTGCTTTTTCGGTGATGACGCTCACCTCCACGCTGGTGCCGCAGCTGGTGGCCATCCTGGTGCGTGATCATCTGGCGCTGCAATTCGGCTGGGAGCAAGTCGGTTACTGGCAGGCGGTGAGCCGGGTCTCGGATGCCTATCTGCTGTTCTTCACCACCGCCATCAATGTGTATTACTTACCCAAGTTGGCCTCGCTGCGCGGCGCTGTCGCCTTGGGCCAGGAACTGCGTGGCGCATATCGCTATGTCATGCCGGCGGTGATCGTGATGGCGCTGGGCGTCTATGTCTGCCGCGATTGGGTGACCTTGCTGCTGTTCGATGCGCAATTTGCAGCGGCAGCGCCGCTGTACGGCCCGCAGCTGCTGGGCGACGTGGTCAAAATCGCCGCGTTCGTGCTGTCGTACGTGATGCTGGCCAAGGCGATGACGCGGCTATTGGTGATCTCCGAATGCATCTTCGCGGCGAGCTATCTGGCGCTGGTGTACCTGTTCACTGCGCAGTTCGGCTTGATCGGTGCGATGTACGCCTTCGCAGCCAACTACGTGCTGTATCTGCTGTTCAACATCGTTGTGGTGCGGCGCTATCTGAGGCGCACGGCATGAACGATCAAACGCCCGCATCGGCACGTGCACGCTGGCCGCGGGTGTCGGTGCTGATTCCTGCGTTCAACCATGAGCGTTTCGTGCAGCGTTGCCTGGACAGCGTCCTGGAGGATCCGTATCCATGCAAGGAGATCGTCATCATCGACGACGGCTCCAGCGATGCCACCGGCGAAAGGATCAGCCAGTGGATCAGCGACCATGGGCATCGGCTACCGGTGCACTTCGTGCAACGCGAAAATCGTGGTGTGGCCGCCACGCTCAACGAACTGGCCTTACGTGCGCGGGGAGAGTACCTGCGGCTTGGCGCAAGCGACGATTACCTGCTGCCAGGCGGGCTGGATGCGCAGGTGCGTTACCTAGGTGCGCATCCGCAAAAACTCGCGGTGATTGGCGATGCATGGGTGGTCGATGCGCATGGGCAACTGCTGCATGGCAGCGCCATGCGCGATCTGCACGGGGTGGATACGGATCTGTATGGCGCCGAGTCCGGCATCCGCCGCGCGGTGATAAGGCACTGGGCGGTCAGCGGTGCAGTGGCGCTGCTACGGCGTAGCGCATTCGATGCATGCACCGGCTGGGACGAGTCGCTGCGCATCGAAGACTGGGATTTCTTTCTGCGCCTGGCCGCACGCGATGCGCTGGGCTTTGTCGATCTGCCGGTGTGCGCGTATCGCCTGCATGGCAAGAACCTCAGCAAGACCGTGCATGTGCCGGCACGCATCGCCAACTTGCGCGAGTCGCGGCAGGTGGCGCTGCGTTGCGCGCCATTGTTCGACGAACCTGATCGCACGCTGCTGCGTGCGCAGGCGCACTACATCGCAGCCAAGGTGGCGTTTCTACGGCGCCGGCCGCATCAGGTAGCCGCGCATTTGCTTGCCTATGCGTGGTTATCGCTGCCTGCGCGATGGCGGCCAAGGCGCGCCGCGTGCGCGGCGGAGCCTGCATGAGCGCGCTGTTGCGTCGTCCGGCGACCTATCTGGCATTGCCGATGCTGCTCAGCTGTGCGGTGACGTGGCTGACCTATGCGCTACCCGACGGCTACCTGGAAGGCATCGTGCTGCTGGCGCTTGCGGCAGCGGCCACCTGCGCGCTCGATGCGGTAGTGCGTACATGGGTGCCGTCGGTCGAGCGCTTTCGCCACTACCGTTACGCCGGTACCCGCGATGCATTTCTGGCGATGGCACTGGCCGCGGCGGTGACGATGTTCTGCATCGCCGATGTGGTGCTGTTTCCGATTCCCTTGTTCAGCGATCCAGCGTCGTACGCCACCTTGAGCCCCTTGCGTGCGCATGTGCGGCATATCTCCAATATGTGCTGGATCCTGCCACCGATCGCCCTGCTGTGCGTGCGCCATCGCGGGCTGCGTGCGGCGATGGTGACATTGGGCTTTGTGTTCCCCATCGTGGTGATCGACCGTAACCGCATCTTCGCCGGCCTGTTTTCGTTCGTGCTGGTGACGTTGTTGCGCCGCGACCCGGCGCGCCGCTTGCCGTGGAAGACCCTCGGTCTGTTGGTGTGTGCCGGTGCCGGGGTGTTCTCCATCCTTGGCGCGTTGCGATCCGGTTCCCTGGCGACGGTGGCATTGCCGTTCAGTGCGTTCTATCGCGCCATGCCGCAGGGCGTGCAATGGCTGCTGCTCTACATCAGCGCCGGGCCGTACAACTTCGGCGCGATATTGGCCAAGGGTTACGTCAATGCCAGTTTCCTGGTTAATCAGTTGGTGCCGTTCAGCGGCTCGATTGCGACAGCCGGCACCGGGATTCCGCTGGATGCGCCCAACATCAATGTGGGTACCGAATTCTTTCCGTTTTTGATGGCGTGGGGCGCTCCCGGAGCGTTGCTGGCGTTGCTGGCCTTGTATGCCGGGCTGGTGTGGAGCGTGCGCCGGCTCAATGGCTCGCTGTCGATCTTCCATGTGCTGATCTTTCTGCGTATCGCCTACGCCTGCCTGATGTCGCCATTCGCGCCACAGGCGTTCACCTGGACCAACGTCGGCTTTATCGCGCTGTGCCTGGTGCTGCATGCCTGCACGGTGCTGCTGCCCAACCGCCTGTCCGCACATCCGTCCGCCGCGTAAGCGTGCAGCACTCCATTCACCGCCCCCTTTGCAGAGCCGCACCCTATGAATCAACACGACGAAATCTATCTGATCGACCTGTGGCGGATCCTGCGCCGGGAATGGCGCTGGGCAGTGGCTGCGCTGGTGCTGGTGCTGGGCCTGACGTTCGCATTCACCGAGCTGGCCAAGCCCCAATGGGAAGCGACCGCGTGGATTCAGGTTGGCGAGATCGGCCCCACACCTGCTGGCCGCGACCCCAAGGTTGAGCCGTTCCAGCGCGTGATCGACCGGATGAAAACGCGGCTGTTCCAGGATGCGGTGTTGCGCCAGGCGCGGGTGCCGCTCAATAGCCGGGCTGCGCAGTTGTATCGCGGCAGCCTGAAGCCGGACCCGGACCCATACGCCAACCTGATCGGTGTCACCATCCGCGCCGAGTCGGCACGGCGGGCGCGCGCCTTGGCCATGGCCACGGTCACCCAACTGCGGATGCTGCATGGCGACACAAATACGGTTGCGCTCGATCTCGCGCGTGCCCGCCTGCAAGGTTTGAGCGACGATCTGCGCGCGGCCACCGCCACCCGCGCGCAGTTGCAGAAGCAGTTGCAAGCCGGGCAGGGTCGTTCCGCTGCCACGCCTGCGCAGGTGCTGGCCGGTGTGCTGTTGACCGACAGCAACACCACCATCCGCGCGTTGAAAAGTGAGCGCGATGATCTGGTCGCACGCCTGACCGTGCGTTATACCTACCAGACATCGCTGGCGTGGCCGTTGTACGTGCCGGACCGCCAGGCGTATCCGAATGCGATCACCGCCTGGGCCGCCGGCCTGCTGGCGGGGGCAGGCTTGGGCGTGCTGGCCGCGGTGTTGCGCAATGCGGTGCGTCGTCGTACGCAAGCTGCTGTACGCGCTGGTGCGTGACGGCAGTGGTGGGCAGCGGGGGATTGCAGGGGAATGAGATGCGCAAGCAGCAGGCCCCAGCGATACGAGAGCGAACGCCAGGCCGTACGTTGCATGCTGCACGTTGAGCCAATGTAGGCGTGTCGGGTGTGATCGCCTGAGCCAGCTCGGCCACCATCCAGTGCGCTGCAACCAAACCGGCGACATCGCGCACTCACGGGTCTATCAAACGATGCCGCGTTGGTGGCGTTGCGACCGGAGAGCGTGGTGAAAACAACAGGACAAGTCTGGGAGGCTGCGCATGTCGTCACTCAATGAGCATGCGGCGCGGGGCGGCACGGTGGCGCCCGAGCAACTGTTGGAAACGCAACGCGCGTTCGACAGCGTGGCTCCCGACTACGATGGCCCGCGTGGCAACAACGCGCTGATCCAGCGCATGCGCACCACATTGTGGGACACGGTGGCTGCCGCGCTGCCGGTGGGGTCGCGGCTGATCGATCTGGGCTGCGGTACCGGTCTGGACGCTGGCGAATTCGCACGTCGCGGGTATTCCGTACTGGCCACCGACTGGTCGCCGGCCATGGTCGAGCGCACCCGCCACCGCGCGGCGACTCAGGGTCTGGAAGAGCGCCTCACCGCCGCGCATGTCGGCATCCAGCAGCTCGATCGGCTGGAAGGCAGCTTCGATGGCATGTATTCCAACTTCGGCCCGCTCAATTGCGCGCCGGATCTGCCGGCCGTCGCCGCCGAATGCGCACGACTGCTGCGTGCCGATGGCTGCCTGGTGTTTTCCGTGATCGGGCGGATCTGCCCGTGGGAGATCGGCCATTACGCCTTGCGTGGGCGCTTCAAACGCGCGGCGGTGCGAGCCGCCAAGGGGGCAATTGCGGTGGGCATGAACGGCCACACCATCTGGACCTGGTACCACCTGCCGCGCGAGTTCTACCGCGCGTTCGAAAAGCATTTCGTGCTGGAAGATTACCGCGCATTGAGCCTGTTCCTGCCGCCGCCGTATCTGGTGGATTTCTGCGAGCGCAATCCGCGCCTGTCCGAGCGCCTGGGGCGCTGCGACGATCGGCTGGGTGGGTTGCCGCTGCTACGCGACATGGGCGATCACTTTCTGATCGTGATGCGCAAGCGCTGAGTGGAGGCGCCGATGGCCATGGCCGATGTCTGCCTGCAGGGCGCGCGCGCGATGACAGCAGCGGGTGCGTCGCGCACCGCAGTGACCATCCGCGCGGGGCGCTTCGGTGGCACGCCCGGCACCGGCACCTTGCGCCTGGATCTGCAGGGGCATGTGCTGGCACCGGGCTTGATCAATGCGCACGAGCACCTGCAGGTCAACTGCGTGCCGCCGCTGCCGCAGGCCGCGCCGTTCGCCAACAGCTATGCGTGGATCGAGGCATTTCATGCGCATTTTCAGCACCCGGATGTTGCCGCCGCACTGCGCGTGCCCAAGGCGGTACGGCTGCGCCATGGGGGCTTGAAGAACCTGTTGGCCGGCGTCACCTGCGTGGCGCAGCACGACCCATGGCACGCCACGCTGGATGAAGCGCATTTCCCGGTGAGCGTGCTGCGCGCGTTCGGCTGGAGCTACGCGCTGGGCTGGACAGGCTATGGCCCGCCGGTGCAAGGCAGTTTCGCCGCAACCCCGGCTACGCATCCGTGGATGATTCATCTGGCCGAAGGCACCGACGCCGTAGCGCGTGCTGAGCTCGAGGAACTCGACCGGCTCGGTTGCCTGGCCGCCAACACGGTGTTGATCCACGGCGTGGGCATGAGCGAGCCGGATATCGAGCGGGTGATTGCGCGTGGTGCCGCCGTCGTGTGGTGCCCGTCCAGCAATCAGGCACTGCTTGGCCGCACGCTGGACCCGTGGCGCTTGTGCATGGCCGGCCGGCTGGCGCTGGGCAGCGATTCACGCATCAGCGGCGCACGCGACCTGCTGGAAGAACTGCGCATCGCCAGCGCGAGCGGGCTGGCGCGAGATCTGTTGCTTGGCCTGGCCACCAGTGAGTCTGCGCGCATTTTGCGCATGACCACGCGTGGACGTATTGCACCCGACGCCACCGCGGATTTGCTGATCGTGCGCGACCGTGGAGGCGAGCCCGCCAGCAGCATCATCGGTTGCGAGCGCAGCGACTTGCGTGCGGTCATCCGCGATGGCAAACCGCGCATCGCCGATCCGGATTTTGCGCCGTGGTTCGAGGCGGCCGGCATCTCGACGGTGCAAGTATTGCTGGATGGGCGGCCCAAACTCCTTGATGCCACGCTCGCAGACCCGGCGGTACTCGCGCTCGAACCCGGCCTGCAGTGCGTATCGCTGGAGCAACCGGCGCAGACCATCGCGCAGGTTGCGCGTGCGCTGGCTGCCGATGGAGCATTTTCGTGAGCGCAGTGCCGGTCCTCGAACCCGCCGCGGCATATGCGCTGTGGGCGCAGGCGTATCCGCCGCACGCGCACAACCCGGTGATGCTGGCCGAAGAACGCGCCATGCTCGACTTGATGCCGGCCAGCCTGCAGGGCCAGCACGTGCTGGACGCCGGTTGCGGCAGCGGCCGCTACATGCTGCACGCATTGCGCCGCGGCGCAAGGCATGTCACCGGTGTCGATCTGTCGCCGCAGATGCTGCAACGTGCCGGCGCCGAGCTGGCGCAGGAGTGGCAGGCCGCGCGGATTGGCTTGCAACAAGGCAGGCTGGATCAGTTGCCGATGCCCGATGCGGTAGCCGACCTCAGCGTGTGCGGTCTGGTGGTGGGGCATCTGCAACGGCTGTGGCCCGCCCTGGAAGAACTGCATCGCGTCACCCGCGTCGGCGGCATCGTGCTGTGCAGCGACGTGCATCCGATCGGCCACGCGCTGGGCTGGCGACGCGATTTCAAAGCGGACCGGCAGCACTACGCTGTGCGGCATACGCAACATCTCTACAGCCACTGGCATTCGGCGTGCACCGCACTCGGCTTCGCAATCGAAGCCGTTGCCGAGCCGATGCTGGACCCTGCGGATATTCCGGCCGGTGCGCGTTTCGACCAGACGGCGTTGCAGGTGCCGGTTGCGCTGGTGCTGCGGCTGCGACGCGTCGCGTGAGCAAGATGTTGCACGCGGCATCGGCTGTCTGTGACGTAGACGCTGCCCGTCAGTGGCACGCTACGAGCGCAGCGCATTGCGGCGAGGTTGCGTTAGTCGACGTGCAAGCGCTGTCGACGACATGAGCCTGCACGTCGCACAGCTGAATCTGGTTCCCACACCCGATGGTCTGAGTGCGGAGCAGGTGTTCGCGCACTGGCCAACGCTGGCCGACATTGCCGAGGCCGTCGCCAGCGCGGGGGTGCGTGTGTCGGTCATCCAGGAATCTGCCTTGAACACCCAGCTGCGCCGGCAGGGCGTGCACTACCGCTTTGCCGATCTGCAACAGCGTGGCAGCGCACCTCGTGCGCGCACGCTTGCCGCGTTGGTGCGCGAGATCGAGGCGGATGTCCTGCATGTGCACGGCCTGGAGTTCGCTGGTGATGCGCGGCGTCTGGAACGCCTGCTGCCGCATGTGCCGATCCTGCTGCAGGATCACGCCAACCGACCGCCGCGCTGTTGGAGCAGAAGCCGATGGCGCGCCCGCTATGCTGCCGCGGCCGGCATTGCGTTCACCTCGCTGGAGCTGGCGCAGCCGTTCACGCGCGCACGGCTGTTTCGCAGCAGCACGCAGTTGTTTGCGATCCCCGAATCGAGCAGCCGCTTTACGCCGGGCGATCGGTTGCAGGCACGCGAGCAGACGCGCTTGCACGGCGATCCGTGTGTGTTGTGGATCGGGCATTTAAGCCCAGCCAAGGACCCGCTTTGCGTGCTCGACGCGGTAGCCATGGCTGCGCGCATGGTGCCCGGCTTGCGGTTGTGGTGCGTGTTCGACCAGGCACCGCTGATGGAGCAGGTGCAGCAGCGCCTGCGCGAAAACCCGCAGCTGGCGAAGTGCGTGCATTTGCTGGGCAAGGTCGAGCATGCGCGCGTGCAGGAACTGTTGCGCGCGGCCGACATCTTCGTTTCTGCCAGCCACGCAGAAAGCTGCGGGTATGCCGCATTGGAAGCCTACGCCTGCGGTTGCCTGCCGCTACTTAGTGCAATTCCGTCGTTCCGTGCGCTTAGCGATGACGGCGCAGTGGGCGAGTTGTGGTCGGTAGGCGATGCATCGGCACTGTCGGAACTGTTGCTACGCGTCTCGCGGCAGCGTCCCTCACGCACTCAGGTGCGCGCGCACTTCGACGCGCGCCTGTCGTTTGCCGCAGTGGGCCAGCGCTGGGTGCAGGCCTACATGCAATTGCGCGCTGCCGCGCCGGGGCCCAGCGCATGAAACTGGCACTGGTGGTCCCGGGTGGTGTGGATCGCAGCGGGGAAGTCCGCGTGATACCGGTATTTCTGACCTTGATCGAGTGGCTGGCACGCAGTCACGAGGTGCACGTCTTCGTGCTGCACCAAGAGCCGCTGCCCGCCACCTGGAGCCTGCGCGGCGCAAAGGTGCATAACATCGGCGCTCACCGTACAAGGCTACGTGCGATCGCTGCCATCGGCGATGAACACCGGCGTGCGTCGTTCGATGTGATCCAGGCCATTTTTTCGGGCTATTGCAGCTTGATCGCGGTGACCGCTGCCCAGTTGTTGCGCTGTCCCAGCGTGGTGCATATCGCTGGCGGCGAGCTGGTCGCGTTGCATCGCATCGGCTACGGCGGCCGCCGGCGTTGGCGCGGGCGTCTGCGCGAGGCAGTGATCCTGCGGCTTGCCGATCAGGTGACGGCTGCAAGCGCGCCCATTATCGAGTCGTTGCAAGCGCTCGGCATCGCGGCGCAACGCGTGCCGCTGGGCGTGGATCTGCGCGCCTGGCCACCGGTGGCGCCGCGGGCACGCACTGCATCCGTTGCGCGCTTGCTGCATGTCGCAAGCCTCAACCCGGTCAAGGATCAGACCACCTTGTTGCAGGCGATGGCCGCACTCACGCGCGCCGGTGTCGCCTTCACCCTGGACATGGTGGGCGTCGACACATTAGATGGCGCCATGCAATGTCTGGTGCGGCAACTCGGCTTGCAGCAACAGGTGCGTTTTCTCGGCTTCAAGACCCAGCGCGAGTTGCGCCCGATCATGCTGTCGGCCGACCTGCTGGTGATGTCTTCGCTGCACGAGGCCGGGCCGTTGGTGCTGTTGGAAGCTGCCGTTGCCGGTGTTCCGACGGTGGGCACTGCCGTCGGGCATTTGGTCGAATGGGCACCGATCTCGGCACTGGCAGTGCCACCGGGCGATTGGGCCGGGATGGCTGAGGCCATCCGTCAGGTGCTCGGCGACGACGAACTGCGTTTGCGTCTGGCCTGGGCGGCGCAGTGCCGCGCCGTCCGTGAAGACGCTGCATCGACGACGCGGTTGTTCGAGCAGGTGTATCGTCAGTTGTGTGAGCCGCAACAGCTGCGTTGAGTGCGCTGATGTGCGTGGTAACGCAGGGTGCGCTGTTGTCGGAGACCTTGCACTCGCTCTTTGAAGGCACAGTGTGGCGCGTGCCGCATCGTGAAATGTAATCTCACGCCGGCTGCAGATAGCCATCCAGCGCCGCACGCACCACGTACAACATGTCGGTGCGCGGCACTGGCCGAGTCAGGCGCGTTATTAGACGTCGCGCCTGGGTCTGCCGCAGCCACGGCTGATCCTGCAGCCATAACTGGGTCTGCAGCATGTCTGCGCGTTCCTTGCGGCTTTCTGCCGAAGGCACCACGCGGTTGTGCAGATACTGCCGCGCCTCGCCAAACGAACGCGACCATTCAATCCCAGGCAACGCCGACAGCCACAGGTGGGAGCACGATGCGGCGGTGAGCGTTTGCCGTGCCGCGCTCAGGCGCAGCAGCGCAGGACAGACCCCATGCAGGCGTGCCATCAGCGCAGCCGGGACCACTGCGCGGTAATAACGCTGCAGCAACAGCAATGGCGGCAGCGCCCACCACGGTGGCATGGAGGCGTCTTCCCACAATTCTTCCCAATCGCGCGGACCCATGCGCGTGGCCAGCAAGGCAAGATCATGCAAATGCATCAGGCGAATACTGCGGTGACAGATACCGCCGGCCGCGTGCAGCAGCAAGTGACACATCAATGCACCGATGGACGGATAGGGGTTCAAACCCGGTTGCGGGCGCTCCGGCCGGATCCGGGCAGTGATCTCCACACTGCGCACCGGCAAACGTTCCTGGATGCGCGTATGCAACTCGATATTGATCGGCGCATCGCGGTGTTCGCCCAACCCGGCAACAGCCTCGCCCTGCATCGGCTTGAACACCTGATGCTTCCATTGTTCGAAAGAAGCGACATAACCGAGTTCGCACAACAGCGTGGCCGCCGCAGGCGCGTCTTCCGGCTCCACCAGCAGATCGATATCGGCCATTGGGCGGTCGCCGGGCAGATACACGCCCAGTCGATGCAGCGCAGTGCCTTTCAGGCCCACCAGTGCGATGCCGGCACCGCGCGCAGCGGCATCGATACGGGTCAGCAACAGCGCGATGCGCCGATGGCGGTCTTCGACATGGCCACGCTGCTCGCTCAGGAAGGTGTTCCATTCGGCGTTCTGCCACAACGAGCGGCGCTGCAGCAGCGGCGACACGCCATGTGCCGCCGCTGCCGCCGCCGCCAGCTGCCATTGCAGCCGGTCCCATTGCGGCAATGCATCGCCCGGCTGGGCCAGCTCCTGCGCCAGCCGCTCAGTCGCGGTGTACAGGCAGTGCTTGATAATGCGAAGGGAGGGCTGCATGCGTGTGGTCCGGTCAGGCGAAACGATGGAGGAAACAACGTGAGAGCAGGCGAGGGCTAGCGCACCAGTACGGTGGCCAATTGCCGTGGCTAACGCGCAGCACAGTGGATCAGCGGCTCGGTGCGGTGCTGACCTTCGCTGGCGATCAAGGCGGACCAGCGTGCTTCCAGCTGTTCCGATGCCTGCGCAAATGCACTGGCCGTCATCGTGGCGCGTGCGTGTTGTAGATCGACCTGCGTGTGCAACAGATCGCGCACGCTGCGGTAGAACTCGGAATCGTAAGCGCCACGGAACATCATCGCCAGGTCGTCGCTATCCTGCCAATGGGTTTTGCTGCCGAGCTGATTTTTCACTTCTTCGTAGAATTTTGTGCCTGGCAGGGGATACGACACACTGACGCCGATGATGTCCGGATTGGCCTGCGTTACCAGTGCTCGCGTGGCCAGAATGTCGTCGAGCTCTTCGCCCAGATAGCCGAGCTGGATAAAGAAACCTACGCGGATGCCCTGCGCACCCAGGCGCTCACGCGCAGCGATCACTTCACCAACCTGCGTTCCCTTGGTCATCTTGTCGAGAATGCGTTGGCTGCCGCTTTCGGCACCGATCCAGGCTTCCATGCAACCAGCGCGAGCCAGCGCTGCGGCCATGCGTTCGCTGGCAAGGTCGGCGCGGGTCTGGATGGTGAAGGGAATCGCGCCATCGGCATCGCTCAACCGCTGCGCAAACGTCTCCACCCAATCGATGTGGAAGCCGAAGATGTCATCGGCCATCCAGATATGGTCGGGCTGAAAACGGCGTTTGAGGTGAATCATTTCCGTGGCCACCTCTTCGGCGCCGCGGCGCTTGTAGTGATTGCCCCAGATCGGCTTGGCGCACCAGTTGCAACGGAACGGACAGCCGCGCGAGGCCGCCATGTTCAGGCTGGAGTAGCCATGCCGTTGCTGCCAGAAGCGCTGGTAACGCGGCATGTCGACCAGATCCCATGCCGGCAGGCCGCTCAGGCGTGCGTCCGGCGGTTGCGCGCCGGGATGCACACGCGCAACCGCAGGTTGGCTGGTGGCAATCTGCGCCACGCCTGCCAGCCATTGATCGGTGGCGATGTCCGGCTGCGCTTCGACGCGCGCAAGCAAGGTGATCAACGGGGCGATGCCTTCACCGATCAACACCGCATGCGCGCCTGCAGCCAGGAAGACATCCGGGTTGTCGGAGGCATCCGAGCCTGCCACCAACACGCGGCAACCGGCCGCGCGGGCTTGCCCGATCATGCGGCATGCAGCGTCCCGCATGCGGCTCAGGCACATCTTGGTGAGGAAGTTGAAGTTGTCTTCGTAGAACACCACCAGATCCGGCTGCGCCGCACGCAGGGCAGGGGTGTAGTCCTCCACATCGTCGGCCAGCATCGCATCGAACAGACTCAACGCATGCCCGCGTTCGCGCAGCAGCGCAGCGATCTGCAGCGTGGCCAATGGGGGATAGGGCTTGCCGCGCTCCCATTGCTTGGGGTCGTAACGCAGGAAATACGAATGACTGACCTGGATATTTAGCATCTGCACAAGGCTCTCGTTCTGTCGCCAGGTGAGCGCAGCGGCGGCGTGCGCGGACACCGGCATTCGGCTCGGCAGTAGGTGCGCACGCGGGCGCCTTTGGTTGCGTAGCGTTGTGCGCAGGCACGGCAACAGGTGATGCAACCTTTCGCTAGAGAAGCGACACACACCGGCTGATTCAGTGCATTGGATACAGGCATGCCGCAGTCGGCCACATGGGCGCAACACACGCCGTTGAGCGGTGGCACAACGGCTATCGCAACTGGGGCTGCAGTGGCGGAAGATCCGTTCGGCGAACAGCGTCCACGGCGCTTGACCGTGCGTCGGCAGATTCTTGGCGCGCTGTTCCACTTTCAAAGCGATAGCGAAGCGCTACTGGCACTGGTCGATGCTGCCTATGCCGGCTTGCCCGCGCATCGCTTGCCGGGCGCGCCGGAATTTCATGTCACGCTGGACCTGCTGCCGCGTGCGCCCGGCAGCATCGATGCAGAACCGCCGGCGGTACGCACGCACGCCAGTGGTGGCCTGTTGTGCGGCGTCATTGATGCCTGCAATTACCTGATGCTGTCGGTGCCGCAGCGCCACGCAATGCTGGTGGTGTCCGAAGACATGCTCGCCCACGCGTATCACCTGCGTTACGAGTTGATCGAATTTGCCGTGTTCCTGCTGGCCGCACGTGGCATCGGGCTGGTGCCGCTGCATGGCGCCTGCGTCGGTCAACGCGGCCGTAGCGTGTTGCTGCTTGGCGCCAGCGGTGCGGGCAAATCGACGCTGGCCTTGCACAGCCTGCTGCATGGCCTGGAGGTCCTCTCCGAAGACGGCGTGTTCGTGGCACCGGACAGCCTGCTTACCACCGGCGTCGCCAATTTCCTCCATTTGCGTGCCGCAGCGCTGGGCTTGGTCGACGCGCAGACGCGCGCCTGGATCAGCGCATCGCCGGTGATCCGGCGCCGCAGCAGCGTTGAGAAATTCGAGGTCGATATCCGCCATGGCCATGCGCATCTCGCGCCCAGGCCCATGCAGTTGCAGGCGGTGGTGATGTTGTCCAGGGTGCCGGCCAGCGTCTCGACGCAACGCCTGGTCGCGGTGCCGAACGAGCAGGTCGCAGCCTGCCTGGCCCACGATCAACCCTATGCCACCGGTCAGCCCGGCTGGCAGCGGTTTGTGGAACAAGTGCAGCGCATCGGCATGTTCACGCTGCACCGTGGCACGCATCCGCAAGCGTCGGTGGATGCGTTGCTGCAGCTATTGCAATGAGCCGTTTCATGCAAGCGCACTACAGAGGCAATGGCCCGAAGGCTTTGGCAGCGTGGCGGAGACTGCATGTTACGCGCGGCTGAGCGGTGGGCGATGACTGCGCAGCAGCGCATGCGCACCGTGCTGCATCACTTCGTGAGCACCCTGGTGCCGGCAGACATGCCGACGATTGCACTTTACGTCGCGTTATCGTTGGCCGCCGCATTGGTCGGCAGCATCGTGGCGGTGTGCCTGCTGCCGCTGGTGCAGCCCGGCCATGGCGTGCAACTGGCTGGCTATCGCTTGGCATTACCGGGCGGACTAGCCATGCAGGCAGGCATGTTTGTGGGGGTGAGCCTGCTGTTTGCCGCATTGCGCTGGCAGAGCGCACGGCTGGCCGCACGCTTGACCAGCCGCTATGCCATCGGCCTGCGCGGACGCGTGCATGCGGCACTGATCGACGCGCCATTGCCTGCCTTGTCCGGTGCCAGCTCGGCAGAAATCGCCAATGTGCTCACCTACAACATCGAGATCGCCACGCAAGGCTTTAGCGCGGTGCTGCAGCTGTTGGTCGCGGCGATCACTGCGCTGGTGAGCGTGTGCATCGCGGTGCTGATCGCCCCTGCGCTGTTGATCGCCACACCGCTGCTGGCGGTTCTGGCGTGCTTGGGCGTGCGTATGTCCAGCAGCGATGCACAGGCGCGCATCAGCCGTGCCTATGTGGCGGACATGACGCAGCTGTTCTGGCTGAGCGAAGATTTTCCGCGTCGTTTGCGCCACGTGCGTTCGTTTCAGCGCGAAAACGTCGAGAGCACGCATTACGAACGCATTTCGGCGCGATTGGGGCACGGGTATGCGCAACAGCAGGAACTGGTTGCCGGCAGTCGACTGCTGCTCGAGCTCACTGCGGTGGTCGCCATCGCCGGCATTCTGGTGTTGGCCAATCGCTGGCAGGGTGCCGATCGCGCCGCGCTGATCACCGTCAGTCTGTTGCTGGGCCGTTTGCTGCCGTACCTGGTCACCACGCGGCAAAGCGTGCAGCAATTGCGTTCGGCATGGCCGGCGCTGCAGCTGTGGCGCCGCTATGTGGACCTTGGCGTTGCGCGTGCACATGCGCCGGAACAAACGGCCGAGCCACTGCCGGCCACACTGCATATCGAACACATCGGGCTGGCGTCGCCGTTACCCCAGCTCGCGCTCGAGTCGATGTGGCTGGTGCCAGGTCAGATGATGCTAGTGGTCGGCGCCTCCGGCGTGGGGAAGAGCAGTCTGATGGATGTGCTTTCCGGTCAGACACCGCCGGCGCAGTTCGTTGCGCACATGTGCGGGCGCCGGCTGACGTTTTCCGCGTATCGACATCTGGTGCGACACAGCGCCTACATCGGCCAAGGCGTACGGCCGTGGCAGCGCACGGTGCGCGATTGCCTGCAGTGGGTGCTGCCCGGAGCTTCCGATGCACGCATGTGGGAGGTGCTGGCCGACGTTGGCCTGTGTTCGCGGCTGCAGCGCGATGCGCAAGGCCTGGACACGCCGATCGACGCGCAGGACGGGCGCCTGTCCGGCGGCGAATCGCAACGCCTGTTGCTGGCGCAGGTGCTGCTGCGTCGGCCGACCCTGGCGGTGTTGGACGAAGCCACTAGCGCGCTGGACGCCGATGCGGAACATCAGGTGCTAAGCACCTTGCGCGCGCGTCTGCCGACTACCGTGCTGTTGGTGGTTTCGCATCGCACCAGCTTGGCCGCCGTGGCGGATCGCACGGTGAACCTGAATGGTACGCCTGTTCGGCGGATGCATATGAGTTCGTCGGAAATGGCCACACCGTACGACGTGCGCTAGGCGCGTGACACGCTGGCGGGTCGGTCGCTCCGCAAGTCGCTGACAACACTTGGAGCGACTAACAACACGACTGCGCTCACCGCCAGGCGGGCGCGGACGGTGCTCGGGATCGGCATGGACCACGCGTGCACTGCGGTTCTGAGCGCGCCGTCCGCGCCCACCTGACAGCGGCTCGCTACGTGTTGTTAGCCGCTCTTTGCGCGCAATCATCAGGCTTGAGTCGAAGACACGCAGGCACCGGATGGGCCGGGTACGCGGCGCACCGGCTGCGCACGCCAGGCGCGCGCCTGGCACTGGGTTAGCCGTTTTAGCCCGCAATCTCTTCCAACGCCCGATTGCGCGTGCGTGGCCCGAACACGGCAATCACGCTCGCCACGATCGACATGCTGAGTGCGATGAAGGCCAGGACACCCTGGCTGCCGACTTGCGCAAGCAGCCAACCGATCAGCACGCTGCTGACTGCCGTGGACAGGCGGCTGAAGGAATAGCAGAAGCCCACCGCGCGCGCGCGCAAGCCGGTCGGGAACAGCTCGGCCTGATAGCCGTGATAGGCAAAGCTCATCCAGGCGTTGCAGAACGCAACCATCGCTCCGCACAGCACCATGCCGACAGCCTGATGCTGTAACGCGAACAGCCCACCGAATAGCACCGCGCCCAACGCCGATGCAGTGATCTGCCATTTGTTTTCCCAGCGCTGCGCAAACCGCAGCAACAGCAAGGGCGCCAGCGGGTAGGCCAGCGAGATCGCAAACGAATACGCCAGGCTTTTGGTCACCCCTGCCCCAGCACCCTGTGCCGAGATCAGCGCCGGCAGCCAGTTGCCGAAACCGAAGAAGCCGATGGCCTGAAACACATGGAAGACCACCAACATCCCGATGCGCGCGCGATACGGCGCGCGCCATAGCAGCGCTGTCGGCACGACGCCAGCAGGCAACGATGTGGCCGTCTGCGGCTCGGGCAATGGCGCACCCGCATCGCGCATGCAGCGCGCCTCCAGCTCGGTCACCACTGCATCCGCTTCCGCATGCCGGCCGTGTGCGGCCAGCCAGCGCGCCGATTCCTGTAAGCGGCTACGCAGCCACCAGATCGCCAGCGCAAACGCGCCGCTCAGCAACACCACACAGCGCCAGCCGCTCACACCCAATGGCGCATGTGGCACCAACAGCCAAGCGGTGAGCGCAACAGTGGGCACCGCCAAAAATTGCACGAAAAATGCAAACGCGAACGCCGCACTGCGCATGTGCCGCGGCACCAGTTCAGACAGATAGGTGTCGATGGTGACCAGCTCGATTCCCAGCCCGATACCGACCACAAAGCGCAGCACGATGACCCCGGCGGCGGTGCTCTGCAAGCCCATCGCCACGGTCGCGGCGGTGTACCAGATTAAGGCGAAGGTAAACACCGGACGACGCCCGAACCGGTCGGCGAACGGACTCAATAATGCGGCACCGACGAACAGCCCAAGGAAGGTGGCCGCCGCAAATGCGGCCTGATCGGACATGCCGAACACCCCGTCCGCACCGCTGGAAAAAATCCCATCGCGAATCAGCCCGGGGCTGATGTAGGCGGTCTGGAACAGGTCGTACAACTCGAAAAACCCGCCTAGTGCGAGCAACCCCACCAACCGCCAAAGCGTCGCGCTGGCCGGCAACCGATCGATCCGTGCCGCGATCTGTGCGGAAGGCGAGAGCTGTGCAAGGGCAGGCGGGGCATTCGGAGACATGGGCGAACAACCGCAGCAAGGGCATGGTCATCATAGCCAGCGTCCAGCTCCCACAGCGTCCGAGCTTCGTCGCGCAGTCAATGCGTTCGTCTCCGGGGCCGGGGGCGCCGAGTATCGCGCACGGAGCAGGTGCAATTCGCAATCTTCACCCGCAACATCAGCAGCCAGAAGGCGATCCGCCTGCACTGACCACCAACGTGCCCAGCGAAGAGCTCCTCTCCCCTCGGGGCGAGAAGGCACGGCCTTGCGCGCGATGAGCGCGCGTGCCTTGGAGCGTCCGTGCTGCAAGCGCGGGCCGGGGCGCGCAGCGGAGGTTGGGGTGAGGATGCCAGGGCACATGGTCCAGCAGGCCGCGGCTCACTCCGCTCTGCTGGCTGCCGCTCCAGTGCTCGCATGCGCAGACACTTAGAGCGGCTAACAACACGTCGCGAGCCGCTGTCAGGTGGGCGCACACGGCGCGCTCAGAACCGCAGTGGACGCGTGGTACATCCCGCACCGAGCACCGGCCGCGCCCGCCTGGCAGCTGCGCAGTCGTTTTGTTAGCCGCTCTTATATCGAAATGAGGCACTCGCAGAGACTGAGCGAACGCGACCACATCGTTACCGAAGCATCACCCAACCCGCAGACGCAATGCGCTCGCCCATCAGCAAGCTCAACAACGCAGCTACGGCTGGTCGTAGCCCACCAACCCAGCCGTTGTCCGACTGCTGGAATGCTGTAATCCCCCTCGCCACCAACCAAGCCGCTGGCAAACCTGCCAGACCAGCCCCATCTGTGGCCCATCAGTTTCTCCGGAGTCATCCGATGCCCCCCATTTCCGTGCTCGATCTGGCGCCAGTCTGCGAAGGCAGCGACACCACCCAGGCCTTCGCCAACATGCTCGATCTGGCCCAGCACGCCGAGCGCTGGGGCTATCAACGCTACTGGCTGGCCGAGCACCACAACATGCCGGGCATCGCCAGCGCCGCCACCGCCGTACTGATCGGCCATGTCGCCGGCGGCACCAAGACCATCCGTGTGGGCGCCGGCGGCATCATGTTGCCCAACCACACCCCGCTGCATGTGGCCGAACAATTCGGCACGCTGGCTTCGCTGTATCCGCAGCGCATCGACCTGGGCTTGGGCCGTGCACCCGGCACCGACCAGCCCACCGCACGCGCCTTGCGCCGCGATTTCGACAGCGCCGACCACTTCCCGCAGGACGTGGCCGACTTGATGCGCTATTTCGCGCCAGCGGTGCCAGGGCAGCTGGTGCAGGCCGTGCCCGGCGCCGGGCTGGAGGTGCCGGTGTGGTTGCTGGGGTCGAGCCTGTTCAGTGCACGCGTGGCGGCAGCGATGGGTTTGTCGTTTGCGTTTGCCTCGCATTTTGCGCCCGACGCGATGGACGAAGCGGTGGCAATCTATCGCCGCGAATTCCGCCCATCCACACAGCTTGCCACGCCGCACGTGATGCTGGCTTTGAACGTAGTGGCGGCCGACACCGAAGCGCAGGCACGCCGTTTGTTCACTAGCCAGCAGCAGAGCTTCGTCGATCTGCGTCGCGGCAAGCCGGGCAAGATTCCCGCGCCCATCGATGATATCGACAGCTTCTGGCAGCCGCATGAGCGCGCGGGTGTAGAGCGTGCACTGGCCTGCACGGTGCTTGGCGATGCTGAGCAGATCACCCAAGGCGTGGCTGATTTCATCGAGCGCCACACGCCGGACGAACTGTTGTTCACCGCCAACATCTACGACCACGCCGCGCGTTTGCGCTCCTTCGAAATCGCCGCTGCGGCATGCCGCGAGCTGGATGTGACTTTGGCGTGATTCACGTCGCTTTGCGCAACGATCCGCTGTGATGCATGCCCATCCATTGGGAAGATCAGCATGCAATTTCAGGCACGCAGCGAGAGCATCAAGCAGCTGGCCGAATTGATCCGCGGCGTGGACATCGCGATGTTCACGACCGTCTCGGCCGACGGCAAACTGGTGAGCCGCCCGCTGGGCACGCAGCAAGTCGAGTTCGATGGCGACCTGTGGTTCGCCACTGCTGCCGACAGCCCGAAAGTGACGGAAATCGCCGCCGATCCGCGCGTCAACGTGGCCTATGCCTTGGCATCGAAGAACACCTATGTCTCGGTGGCCGGCACTGCGCGCGTGGTTCACGACCGCGCCAAGATCGACGCACTGTGGTCGCCTGCCATGAAAATATTCTTCCCGGGCGGCAAGGACGACCCGAACCTGCGTTTGATCCACGTGCGCGCCGAATCGGCCGAATATTGGGATGGCCCCAGCGGGCTGCTCGGCAAGGCGCTGTACTTCGTGATGACGGCAGTGACTGACGATACCGCCAGCCTGTCGGATAACCGCGTGGTCGATCTGAAGTAACGGCGTCAGACACGCGCCGCACGCTTCGCGCTCAGCGCCAGGCGTCCGGCCACCAGTCGCGAATCAGGTCTACCAGCTGGTCGGAAGTGACGCCGAAGACGGCCACCGAGATCAGCGCGGCGGCCCAGCCCGCCAGCATCAGCGCGCCATCGCGCTCGAGCAGGGCCAGGGCAAATAGCAGCAGGATCAATCCGAAAAGATAGTTGGTGAACGGGATCGGCAGCGTCAGCAAACTGCCGATCAGTACCAGCAGCAGGCCGGTGAATACTTGCGCCGGCATCCTGTCCAGCATGCCGTGCAGACGCGGTTTGAGCAGGCGATCCAGGCGCTGCATTGTCGGCCCGAATGTGGAGACGAAACGCTGGCTGGTGCGACGGCGCGGCCCACGCTCGCCGATGAAGCGCGTTACCCACGGCTTGCGCAGGCAGCACATCATCTGCAGCCCGATCAGTATCGTCAGTGGTCCGCTGATGCCACCGGCAACGCCGGGAATCGGGATGAACGAGGGCAGGATCGCCAGAAACAAAAATACGCCGAAGGCGCTTTGTTGCAGATCGGCCAGGATCTGGCGGACACGTAACACCTGGTCCGGGTCTCTCTCGCTGAAGGCCGCCAGCAAGCTGCGAATGCGTTCGTTGCGGTAACGCATCTGCTCGCTGCTGTCGTGGCGCGGCGCGCTGCCGTCATCCGACGATGTCATCGCTGTCCTCGTCGCCCACTCGGCTCAACAGCAACTTATCCACGCGCGCACCATCCAGGTCGACGATTTCGATGCGCCAACCGGCCCAATCGAAGAATTCACCGGCCTGCGGAATGCGCCCGAAGTAATAAATGCACAGGCCCGCAAGCGTGTGGTAATCGCCTTCGTCGGCGTCCGGCAAATCGGCGCCCAGCACTTCGCGGAGTTCTTCCACCGGCAGCGAGCCGTCGATCAGCAGCGAGCCGTCGGCGCGCGTGATCACCAGCGCATCTTCGTCGGTGTTTTCCACCGCCTGCAAACGGCCGACCACCGCGCCCATCAGGTCGCTGATGGTCACCAATCCGCGGATCTCGCCATATTCGTCGACCACCAGTGCCATCGACTGCTGTTCTTCGCGAAAGATTTCCAGCAGCTTCATCGCATGCGTGGATTCGGACACGAATAACGTGTCGCGCAGCGCCTGGAAGAGATTCTCGCCGTGCCCGCCCATGCGCGTGACCAGCGATTTGACTTCCAGCACGCCTGCAATGTCCTGGTCGCTGCCGCGGTAGACCGGGTAGCGCGAAAATTCGTGCTCGCGCATCACCTGCAGATTGCGTTCCGGCTCGGCGTTGGCGTCCAGCCAGGCGATGCGGTTGCGCGGGGTCATCAGGCTGTCGGCGGTGCGGTCGCCCAGCCGCATCACGCGATTCATCATGTCGCGCTCGTGGGCGTCGATCACCCCGGCCTCGTGGCTTTCGGCCACCAGCATGCGGATCTCTTCTTCGGTGATCGATGCCGACTCGTTCTTGCCCATGCCCAACATGCGCAACACCAGCCGGGTGGAGCGCGCCAGCACCCACACGCCGGGCGCGGCAATCTTGGCCAGCCAGCCCATCGGTACTGCGACCACCCCTGCGACGTCTTCGGAATTGCGCAGCGCCAGCCGCTTGGGCACCAGCTCGCCGAAGATCAGCGTCAGGAAGGTGATCAGCGCCACTGCCAGGGTGCTGCCGATGACGACCGAATACGGACGCGGCTTGCCGACCAGTTCGAACGAGGCCGCCAGGGCCGGGAACACGCCCTGCAGCCAGCTGGCGATGGCCTCACCGATCGCTTCGCCCCCGAACACGCCGGTCAGGATGCCGATCAGGGTGATACCGATCTGCACCGTGGACAAAAAGTTTTCCGGGCTTTCGGCCAATGCCAGGGCCCGCGCAGCGCGTTTGCTCGAGCCGGCCATCTGCTTCAGGCGGCTCTTGCGCGAGGTCATCAACGACATCTCCGACATGGCGAAGAAGCCGTTCAACACAATCAGGGCGATGACGATCAGAAACTCAACCACGGGCGTCTTCCCCGGTCAGTGAAGGGGAGGGCTGGGGAGCACTGGGTGTGCCGGCGGGCGAACAGGCCGGGCGGCAACACGGGGGGATAGGGTCGTCTTCCATAGGGGGCGCCCAAAGGCGCGGGTCATGGTACCAAACCACAGGGTGGTTCGAGCCGGGAAATGCCGATGTGAAGGGCGGTTCCCGGCGTGAGATACCCAGAGAGGTCATGGAACGGTCATAATTCGCGCCCGGCGCCGTCTCTCCCTTGACGGCAGGAAGTTGTCCACCCATGTTCTCGTTGCAGACCATCTTCGGTTCCGGCAAGCAGTTCTATTGGCTTCTGAACGAAGCGGCGCAGGCTGCCTACGACAGCACCAATGCGTTGCACGCCATGATGCGCGAGTCCGACCGCCAACCCGCGCTGGATGCCTTCAAGCTGGCCCGCCTGCGCGAACGCGCCGCCTCCGACAAGATCGGCCAGGCGCTGGTGGACAGCTTCATGACCCCCATCGAGCGCGAAGACATCGAAGCGCTGGGCTCGGCGCTGTACAAGATTCCCAAGCAGGTCGAGAAATTCGCCGACCGCTATTCGCTGGCCACCAAGCACCTGGAACATATCGACTTCGCTCCGCGCGCCGCGATGCTGGAGCAGGCCGCCAGTGTGGTCGTGGAGATGGTGACATACCTGCCGCAGATGAACATCGATCGCGTGAGCGCGCTCAACGACAAGCTGCGCATGCTCGAAAACGAAGCCGACCGGCTGATGCTGGAGCTGTACCGCGACATCTATTCCGGCCGCCTGGACACGTTGCAGATGTTCCTGCTCAAGGAGTTCTTCGAGATTCTGGAAAAGGCCATCGACCGTTGCCGCGAGGCCGGTGTGGTGGTCTACCAGATCGTGCTGAAGAACAGCTGAGGTCGCCGCGTGCTTACCTTCGTTCTGGTTGTGATCCTGGCTGCGTTGGTGTTCGAGTTCATCAACGGCTTCCACGACACTGCCAACTCCATCGCCACTGTGGTCGCCACCAAGGTGCTCTCGCCAGGTTGGGCGGTGATGCTGGCCGCCGGAATGAACCTGATCGGCGCGCTGACCGGCACCGCGGTCGCGCTGACGATCGCCTCGGGCTTGCTCAACACCAATGTGGTCGACGTCACCCCCCAGGTGATTCTGTGCGCGTTGCTGGGCGGGATCATCTGGAACCTGGTCACCTGGTGGCAGGGCCTGCCGTCGTCGTCCTCGCACGCCTTGATCGGCGCCCTGTGCGGCGCTGGCCTGGCCGCGGCGCACAACAACTGGGACGCGCTGATCTGGTCGGAAAACATCGGCAACTGGGCCAAGAACAAGGGCCTGTTGTGGAAGGTGTTCGTGCCGATGATCACCTCGCCGATCGCCGGCTTCCTGCTCGGCATCGTGGTGATGCTGCTGCTGTGGGCGATCATCGCCGGCATGTCCAGGCTCGGTGGGCCGATCGGGCGGCTGGCGCGGCCGCGCTGGGTCAATGCGTTCTTCGGCAAGGCGCAGATTGCCTCGGCCGCCTACATGGGCTACGCCCACGGCCATAACGACGCGCAGAAGACCATGGGCATCATCGCGATGACCTTGATCGGCGCGCAGTCGGCCGGTGGGTTGGACGATCTGCCGAGCTGGCTGTCGTTCCTGCATCCGGGTACCGGCCTGGCGGCTGGCGCCGGCATCCCGATGTGGATCGTGCTGACCTGCGCGGTGGTGATGGCCGCCGGTACCGCCTCGGGCGGCTGGAAGATCATCAAGACGCTCGGCCACAAGATGGTCAAGCTGCATCCCATCCACGGTTTTGCCGCAGAAACCAGCTCGGCAACGGTGCTGACCGTGGCGGCGCATTTCGGTATGCCGGTTTCCACGACGCACAGCATTTCCACCGCCATCATGGGCGTGGGTTTTGCCAAGAACCCGCGGTCGCTGCGCCTGGGCGTGATCGAGCGCATCGTCTGGGCGTGGATTTTGACCATCCCGGCCGCTGGCGGCGTGGCGTACCTGATCCTGATGCTGTTCGAACTGTTCGGCTGGACCTGAGCTGTGTCGCGGTACGGTCACGCACCGTGGGCGCGCTGCGATTCTAACCGCCCGTTATGAATGAGATCCTTCCGCGATGATGCTGGCCCTGGTGTGCGTATTGTTCGGGTTCGCCTGGTTGATCGACCGCCTCGGATTGCGGCGCTTTTCCCGCGTGCTGGGTCTTACCAGTGTGTTGCTGGTGTTTGCGGTCGGTTGCGGCCCATTGCCTTCCTGGATGCTGCACCACCTGCAGCACACCGGGGTCAACGATTTCAACGCATGGGGTGCGCGCAACGTCATCGTGTTGCTCGGCGCCGGCACCGTGCGTCCGGAAGGGCGTGACGCGGTAGCCGAAGCCAACATGTTCGCCTATGGCCGCATCGTCGAGTCGGCGCGGCTGTATCAGCAATGTCGGCACAGCGGTGGCGATTGCAAGATCGAAATCAGCGGCGGCGATCCACGCGGGCTGGGGTTGTCTGAGGCGGTGGTGTATCGGCGTGTGTTGGTTGACCTGGCGATTCCGCAGGCGGACGTGATCATGGAGCCCTCAAGCATGAACACCTTGCAGAACGCGCAGTTCAGCCAGCCCCTGCTGCGCGCATACCGGCCCGATCGCATCGTGCTGGTGTCATCGGCCACGCATCTGTGCCGCGCCGAATTGTATTTCCGCCATTTCGGCATCGATGCCACGCCGGTGCGCGCGGATTGGCTGACTGCCACTTGGTCGATCCTGCCGCAGAGCTACAACTTCACCCTGGCCGATGTGGCGCTGCACGAATACCTGGGCATGGCGCGCTATCGGCTCTACCAATGGATGGGTTCGAACGTAAAAGCAACCGCGCCTGGCGCAGTGTAGGCGCCACGCTATTTCGCATCCATCGCCGGACGTTGAGACGTCCGGCGATGGATGCATTCAGCGCGTTTCGTACATCGCCTTGACGTCGTTGCGGAACGCACTCTGGCTGTCGGCGCGGTTGTAGAACATGTGGCCGCCCGGATATTCGCGTACCTGCACGCGTTTCGGGTCGCTGCCCATCGCCGGCATCTGATCCACCGTCAAGACCGAACCCATGAACGGGCAGGAGAGGTCGTTCCAGCCGTGCGCGATCAATACGCGCAACTTCGGATCGATCGCCACCGACTGACGCAGTTGGGTCACCGCACCCTTGCGCAGTTCGTCGTTCCAGTCCCAGAGTTTGTTGACGTCGTAGTTGAGCGCGCGATATTGCGCATCGATTTTCCAGCCGACCACGCGGGTGACGAAATCCACCATCGCGGTGGTGGTGGGCGCAATGATGCTGTCCAGCAGCGGGTCGTTGGCGCGTTGTTCGGCATCGTTGGGAAACGGGTCGAAGGCGGTCACGTTGGAGTCGTAACGGCTACCCAATTCGCCCTTGTCGCGAAACACCTCGCGCAGATACGCCTGGGTTTCCAGGCGCCCGCCGGAGCGCCGCACGTACGCCGGGTCCAGCCCGGTCATGCGGGTGACCTGCTGCAACATCGCTTCGGTCGCCTGCGGGTCGGTGCGTCCTTTCATCAGCGCCACCGCGTAGTCGCCGCGGGTGTAGTCGATCACCTGGCGCATCGCGCTGTCGCTGAGCTGGCCCTGGCGCTCCAGGTGCGCAGCAGTGATCGACGGCAATGTCAGCATCCATGCCAGGGGCGACACGTCGCTGTTGTCGTCCAGGGTCGGGTTGAGGTATGGCGACACCAGCACCACGCCGTTCATCGCCACGCCCAGCTGTGTCTGCAGGTAATGGGTAATGCGTGGGCCGCGGAAGCCGCCATAGCTTTCGCCGACCAGATACTTGCGTGCCTGCAGGCGGCGGTTCTTGAGCAGCCAGTCGTAGATTATCCGCGAGAGATATTCCACATCCGCCTGCGGGTTGTAGAACTGCTTCTTGGCATCGTCGTCGCCAATCAATGCGCGACTGAAGCCGGTGCCCACCGGGTCGATGAAGACCAGGTCGGTGAAGTCCAGCCACGTGCCCGGGTTGTCGCGCAGCGCGGCCGGTGCCGACGCGCTGTCGCCTTCGGTGCCGAAATCGACGATCTTCGGCCCGATCGCGCCCATGTTGAGATACACCGATGCGGCGCCCGGCCCACCGTTCAATGCGAACGTCACTGGACGGTCTTTGCCATCGACGGTGTAGGCGGTAAACACCACCTCGCCGGTGGTCTTGCCCTGTGCATCGCGCACCGGCAACGTGCCGACCGTGGCGGTGTAGCTCAGGCTACGGCCGGCCACGCGCGTGCTCTGACGCACGCTGGCATCGGCCGGCAGGGGCGCCTGTTTGGCGGCGGCATCGGATTTGGCGTCGCTTTTCGCATCGCTTTTATCGGCTGTATCTGGCGCATCGGCCAGCGCCGTTCCGCTGAGTAACACACAGGTCAGCAGGCAGGCACGGAGAAAGGAGGGCATGGGCATCGACGTCGGAGCAGGGGAGTGCCGATGCTAGGCCGCTGCAGAGTCCGGTGGATGTGCAGGAAGGCATGGATGGCGCGTTGACCGATGCGGCTTGCCTGGCCTGGAGCAGTGTGTGCCGCAGCAGGCAGCCGTCTGACTCAAGGGGGGGGGGGGGCGCAGTCCGCTGCAATCAGCATCGACGTCAAAGAAAATCGATAACACGCCCTTCTCAGATCGGGACATCGTCCTCCTTCACCGGGGAGGAAGGTGCTTCGCAGGGGCGGATGAGGGTACGGGCGAAGCTCTCGCAATGTTCAATTGCACAAGGCTTTGCCCGTACCCTCACGCCACCCCCTCTCCCGAGGGGAGGGGGGCTTTCAACGCCTAGAACCTGTTCACGATCTTATTCAAGCCGTGCAAACTCCACGAATGCGCGAGAAGAACGATCCAAGTGACGTGAGCCGTGAGCGGTTCGAGCAAATCCGCCCGATTCTGGAGCAAGCCCGCAAGCGCACCAAGCCTGTGACAGTGGATATGTATGAGGTGTGGTGCGCAGTGCTGTATCTGCTACGGACAGGTTGCCCGTGGCGTGCGTTGCCCAGTGACTTTCCGAAGTGGCGCACGGTGCATTCCTACTTTGCCAAGTGGAGCGAAGTG
>NZ_JBBYGR010000075.1:0-36057 GCF_038405005.1 Xanthomonas sp. JL1
GTCGAATCCTTCAACGGCCGGCTACGCGACGAATGCCTCAACGAACACTGGTTCCCAACGCTGCTGCATGCGCGCACCGAGATCGAACGCTGGCGCCGCGAATACAACCAACACCGCCCAAAGAAAGCAATCGGCGCAATGACGCCGGCAACGTATGCCCAGCAGTTGGCCAATAGCGAGATCATCACCCCCGGACTCTAAACCCGACTGCTACTCAGGATGGGGGGACGTCGACGACGGGCGCAGTTTCCTGGCAGCCCATGGCTTGGTGTGCAGTATGCGTCGGCGCGGAAACTGCCACGAGCGCGAAGCCTGCCCTTGGGGCACAACGCCCCGGTGGAGAGCTTCTTGGGCCTGCTCAAACGCGAGCGGATCAGGCAACAGGTCTATCTCAACAAGGACGGCGCGCGCGCGGAGGTGTTCGACTGCATCGAGATGTTCTACAACCCCAAACGCCGTCACGGTTCAACCGGCGACCTGTCCCCTGTCGCGTTTGAACGGCGCTACGCGCAACGCGGCTCTTGCGTGTCTGCCGAACCCTGGGCGTGTCACTGCTCCCCAACACAACAACGCGCACGTGATGAAGTGCTCTACCTTGTCGCTGTTGGACGGCAACTCCGCAAACTCCGGCGGTAGACCCAGGCATGCGGCAATCACCACAACCATTGCCGTGATCCACAAGCCCACCCACAACCGCGGCCGATCAAACGGCCGCAATGCCGACGTCACAACCGCCACGTGAGATCACCGGACAGGAACGCGGGTGCAAAGTCCACATCGCGCGAGAAGCCCATCACCTGAAAACGCTCGCCCATCTCGCTGGGGAGGGTCAGCCGCTTGATCTGCTCGCGCAGACGCATCCGCCCTACTTCATCAGTACGCGTATCGGCTTGCGCCAACAATGTATCCAGCCCGTTACCGAGTAAAAAGCTCGCCTGCGTGCAGTAACCGGCCAGCTCGAAACCTGCGCCGGTGCCTGCCTCGGCCAACGCGGTGAAGTCCACCGATGCGGTTAGATCCTGCAGACCCGGCCAACGGTAAAGATCTTCATGCATGCGATGCCGATAGAACGCACGCAACGTGCCGTCCTCGCGCTGCGCACGATAGAACTCGCCACGCGGGTAACCGTAGTCGACGAACAACATCGCACCGCGCTTCAAACCGCCGGCCACTGCCTGGATCCAGTACGGTAACTGCGGCAGCAACTCGGAGCGATAGCCATCGGCGAACGGCTGCTCCAGGTAGCGTTCAAGGTGGCGCACGGCTGCGCTCAGCAATGCATCGGCCGGTTGCTCGCCACGTGCGAACTGCTGCTGCGCATCCAGTACCACGGTTTCCTCATACACCTCGCCATCGCGCAGTGCGAAGCGCGGCGTGGGCAACGCATCGATGACTTCGTTGGCGAACAGCACACCGTCCCAATCGTCCGGGAACGGCGCATCCAGCCATTCCACCAGATCGAACACCGGCGGAATCAGACTGCGCCCCAGCCGCTCGCGCTGACGCTCGCGCAGGTCTGCGCTGGGTTCCAGGATCGCGTAACGTTCGGGTAGCGCGTCCAGCTCCAGCAGCCGCTTGAGCATGACCTCAGCGAACGCACCGCTGCCGCCGCCCACTTCCAGCACCCGCGCCTGCGGCCCAAGCTGCTGCAGCACTGGCGCTAACGCGCCGGAGACGGTGGCCGCAAACAACGGCCCCACTTCCGGGGCGGTGACGAAATCGCCGGCCTCGCCGAACTTGCTCGCGCCAGCGCTGTAATAGCCCAGGCCGGGCGCATACAGCGCCAGCTCCATGAAGCGCGAAAACGGAATCGCACCGCCGGCGGCCTGGATTTCGGCGCGCACGTGCGCAGCCAGCCGGTCGCTGTGCGCCAGCGCGTCCGGATCGGGGGTGGGAAGGTCGGCGTGCATGCGGGCACCGGTTGCGGGGACAATGCACAGGATAGCCGAGCCCTCCGCAACGCCGAGCGAGTACGCCATGACAGACAGTTCCAAGGTGGTGTTGATCACCGGCGCCGCCCGCCGCATCGGCGCGCACATCGCCACCACGCTGCACGCCGCCGGCTACCGCGTGGCCGTGCACGCACACCGCTCCGGCGAGGCGCTGGACGCGCGCGTGGCCGAGCTGTGCGCGCAGCGTGCAGGCAGCGCGCTGGCCTTGCACGCCGATCTACGTCTGCCCGATGCGCCTGCGCAATTGGTCACCGATTGCATCGCCGCGTTCGGTCGCCTGGATGGCGTGGTCAACAACGCCTCGGCGTTCTACCCCACCGCGTTGGGCGAAGCCACTGCAGCGCAATGGGACCAATTGTTTGCGGTCAACGCACGCGCGCCGTTCTTCATCGCCCAGGCCGCCGCCGTACAGCTGCGTCAGCACCGCGGCGCCATCGTCAACCTTACCGATCTGCACGCGCAGCAACCGATGCGCAACCACCCGCTGTACGGTGCCTCCAAGAGCGCGCTGGAAATGCTGACCCGCTCGCTCGCACTGGAACTGGCACCGGATGTACGCGTCAACGCGGTCGCGCCTGGCGCGATCCTGTGGCCGGAGGAAGGCAAGCCCTCCGAGGCCAGGCAGGCGCTGCTCGCGCGCACGCCACTGGCGCGCATCGGCACAATGGAAGAAATTGCCGAAGCGGTGCGCTGGTTGCTGGACGACGCCAGCTTCGTCACCGGCCATACCCTGCATGTCGATGGTGGGCGCCAGCTGAGTTGAGCGGTGCTTGTCGGCTACGCGTGCTTCCGCCGAGGAGAGTCGATCTCTGGACAGCGCGCGTCAGCACGGCTGCCGCAGCGCTAGGTGCCACTTCCACACAGGTGTCGCACGTCGTATCGCTGCCCGCACGCGCGCCCAGCCACACGCAGCCAAGCCGCCAGACCCCTGCTACTGCGCCGCGCTCAACTCCGGCGCAGCGGCATCCAGTTCCACCGTCGTAAACGCGCCGCCGTACTGCGGATGCGCCTGCCACAATGCTGCCAACGTCTGCCCGCTCAGCGGGTCGATGAAGTCCGGCGCGATATCGGCCAGCGGCTTGAGCACGAATGCATGTTTGAGCTCGGGCCGCGGGATGCGCGGGTGCCCGGAGCCTTCGACGATGCAGTCGCCAAAGAACACCACATCCATATCCAGCGTGCGGTTGCTGAAACGCGGGCCGCTGCGATCGCGCCCATGCGCATCTTCCAACGCATGCAACCAGTGATCCAGCGCGTCCAGCTCCAGATCGGTCTGCAATACCACCGCGTTGTTGACGAAGTCCGGGCCATCGAAGCCCACCGCCGGCGTGCGGTACGCAGGGGAAACGTCGATCTGGCCAAAGCGCGCGCGCAGGGCGGCGACGGCCAAGCGCAGGTAGTGGGTCGGCTGGACATTGCTGCCGAGGCTGAGAAGCACGGTAGTCATACGTTATTCGCGCATGCGGCCGGCGTGGGCGTCAACTGTTGCAATCGTATCGCATCTATCCAGCCCGCATCGGGTGCGCAGAAACGTGCTGTCAGGCCACTTCCAGCGCGTGCGAAACGGCGCGAAAGACCCGGCGCATTTCCAGGGGTTTGCGCAATACATGCACCGGCAGATCCGACGGAAAATGCGAACGCTGCAGCGGCGCGCCAACATCTTCCAGCACGATCGCCGGGCCCTGGTACCCCAGCTCCTGCATGCTCAACAGCACGCTCACTGCCGAGAGCAGGATGATGTCGCTGTCGATGATCACCAGGTCCGGCATGGCGTGCTGCTGCACCAACTGCAGCGCCGCGGCACCATCGCCGGCCAGCTGCGGCTGATAGCCCTGGCTGGAAAGTGCATTCCCCAGCAACGACAGGCGCGTGGCCTCGCCATCCACCAGCAAAATGCGCTGCCCATGGCCAAGCGGGAGCGGCTGTTCGGCTTCCGTCACCACCGCCGACACCGCGCGCATCGGCACGATCATGTCAAAGCGCGTGCCTTCGTCCAGCCGGCTATCGACCACGATGCTGCCGCCATAGCTTTCGATGATGCGCTTGCACGAAATCAGTCCCAACCCGGTGCCATCCGCCTTGGTGGTGAAGAACGGGCTGAACAGGCGCGCGCGGGTTTCATCGCTCATGCCCACGCCGGTGTCGGCCACGCTCATGCGCACGCGCGAGGCATCATAGCGATCGGCGGCCAGGATCAGCCTGCCGCCCTCCGGCATCGCCTGGATCGCGTTCAAGCCGAGGTTGAGCAGGCATTGCTGCAATTCGGTGTAGTTGGCCTCGATGGTGAGATCCGGGGCGATGGCGTCCATCTGCAGGCGCACGCCATCGGGCAGGCTGCTCTTGAGCAGCATCTGCACGGCCTGGAATAGATTGGTGATGGACACCTGCTCGCGCGGCTTGTTGGACCCACGCACGAACGACAACATCGATTCGGCCATTTCATGCCCGCGCCGGCCGCATTCGGCCACCACATTGGCCAGCTGACGCAGCTGCGGGTCGTCAGTGCGCCCGGCCAGCAGATCGGGCACGATCAACAACGGCTGCAGGATATTGCGCAGGTCGTGGCTCAGACCGGCCGCCAGCATTGCCAGGCTTTCCAGACGCTGCGCGCGCATCAGCTCGCTTTCCACGCGCTGGCGTTCCAGATCGGCGCGCGCCTCGCGGATCGCACGGATCACCGCGCTCGGCAAACGCGTCGGATTGTGTTTGATGATGTAGTCATTGGCGCCGTCCTGCAGTGCCTTGACTGCCGTCTCTTCACCCATGGTGCCGGAGACGAAGATGAAAGGCGTGGCACCATTCTGGCGCACCAGCCGCAGCGCCTGGTGCCCAGAGAAACCCGGCATGCTCAGATCCGACAGCACGATGTCCGGCTGAAACGCATCCAGCGCGGCGCGCAGCGACGGCTCGCTGTCCACCCGCTCGAATGCCGCATCCAGTCCGGCATCCAGCAACTGATCGGACAACAGCTCGGCATCTTCTGGTGAATCTTCCACCAGAAGGATCTTCAACTGCTCCAGATTGCCCCCCTCATGCGGCATGGTTCAGTCCAGCTCCGGTGCCTGGTTGATGACCGCCCAGAACGTGCCGAGCGTCTTGACCGCGTTGAAGAACTGATCCACATCCACCGGCTTGACCACGTAGGCATTCACGCCCAGGTCCCAACTGCGGGCCAGATCGCTTTCTTCGCGCGAGGACGACAGGATCACCACCGGCAGGCGCTTGAGTGTCTCGTCGCTGCGCACCTGCTTGAGCACTTCCAGCCCGTCCAGGCGCGGCATCTTGATGTCCAGCAGCAGCACGGCCGGCAGGCCTTCCTCGCGGTCGGCGAACATGCCCCGGCGCAACAGATAGTCCATGGCTTCCACGCCGTCTTCGACGTGCACGATGGGATTGGCCAGACGGGCCTCGCGCAAGGCGTCGACCGCCATTTCCGCATCGGCCAGGCTGTCTTCTGCCAAAAGAATGGTACGGATGGCGGTCATACAGTGAACTCTTGGTTGGGCGCTTCAAGCGCAGGGGGCAACACGAAATAAAACGTGGCGCCTTCGTCGACGAGGCCTTCGGCCCAGACCCGGCCGCCGTGGCGCGTCAACACGCGCCGCACGCTGGCCAGCCCGATGCCGGTACCAGCGTATTCGCTGGCCTTGTGCAACCGTTGGAAAACGCCGAACAATTTGGCGCTGTATTCCATATCGAAACCGGCGCCGTTGTCGCGCACGCTGAACTGATGGCCGCCGTCGGCCATCGGCGTGTAGGTGACCTCGACCTTGGCCACCTCGCGCTTGGCGCTGTACTTGACGGCATTGCCGAGCAGGTTCATCCACAGCTGGCGCATCATGTTTTCGTCGGCCACCAGCACCGGTAGCGGCGCGATATGCCACTCCACGCGATGGCCGGTGTTTTCGCTCTGCACGTTGGAATCCAGAATCGCGCGCGTTTCGGCCACCAGCGATTGCATGTCCACCGACTGCAGGCGCAGCGCGCCGCGGCCCAGGCGCGAATACACCAGCAGGTCGTCGATCAGCGAGGCCATGCGCCGCGCCGAGCTGCTGATCACTTCCATGTAGTGGCGCGATTTCTCGTCGGCCGCATCGCCCAGATGGCGGGCCAGCTTGTCGGAGAATCCGGCCACATGCCGCAACGGCGCGCGCAGATCGTGCGAGACCGAATAGCTGAAGGCTTCCAACTCGCGGTTGACCTCAGACACCTGCTCCACCTTGCCTTCCATCTGCCGGTTGAGCTCCTGGATGCGCATCTGCGCGGTCTTTTGCAGGCTGATGTCGCTCACCGTCATCAGCACCACGTCTTCGTCGGTGGTATCGGGCAGTGGCATGCGGCGCGCGTTGATCAACATGGTGCGTAGCACGCCATCGGCGCCGCGTTGCTCGTGTTCGTAATCCCACAGTTCACGGCCACGCAGCAGCACGTCGGCCAGCCGCTGATGGATCTGGGCATCGCGCCACACGCCTTCGCCCACATCCTCCAGCGCCATCAATTCGTTGCCGCGCTCTTCCAGACCATACAGCTCGGCGAAGGCGGGGTTGTGCAACACGATGCGTTGGTCGGCATCCAGCAGCACGATGGGCTCACGTACGGTCTGCAGCACCGAGCTGGCGCGGCCGTTGGCGCGCAGGTATTCCTGCTCGGCCACCAATCGGCGCCGGATCTGCCGTTGCATCAGCCAAGTCACCGTGCCGAGCAACAGCAGCTGCACCGCCAACGCCGCCCAGCCCAGCAGCGCGTAATGCATGCGTTCGGTCTCGGCGCGCGCATTGCGCAGCGCCAACAAACGGCCTTCGGCGCTTTGCAGGTCGTCCATCAGCACACGGATCGGGTTGTTCACGGTCATGTCGTTGATCAGGAAGCGGATCTGCTCCGGCGAAGTGGTCACCGCAATCCGCTCGGCCAGCAGCAAACGCCGTTCGATGGTGCTTTGGATGCGTCCGATGCGCACCAACTGCGCGGGGTTGTCCCTGGTCAATACGATCAACCGCTGCACTGCAGCCAGCGACTCGCTCCGCCCGCGGCGCATGCGCTCATGCAGCGCCTCGCGCTCCACACCGTGCGCGCGCATCAACGCCGCCGATTCGGTATCGCGCATCGCCGCTTCCAGGCGCTGCGCGGTCCCCTGCACTTGCTGGCTGTGCGAGACCCACACCGCAGCCCGGTTGGCATTGCGTGCCAACTGCTGCAGCAGCAACGATGGCACCACCACAATCAGGAAGACGGCAACCGCCAAAAGAGGCAGGCGCCAGCGATCCCATTTGTCTGCTTGGACCGTTGTTTGCATTGCTAGATCGCTTTCCGCTCGCTGCAGGGGCCAAGCACACGTCGGCATTGTCTCCGATCACGCACATTGCCAAATTAATGATTCAGACAAGTCCTGTTGAACCATGACATAGCTGAATGGGCATAGCATACGTGCAGTGAACGTGAAAACGACGCGAGCACCCTGCCGTCCATCGGCTCGCAGGGCGGTCTTCTCGGAACAAAAAAAGGCGCACTCCGCGGAGTGCGCCTGGTGCTCGGGTCCGCCGCCTCGCCTCGGCAAATGCGGCATTCGTGGCGGCTGCGCTTACTGCTTCGCAGCGGTGACCTTCAGCCCGGTCGACTTGACGCTCTTGACGCCTTCGATGCCCTTGGCAACGGCCACGGCCTTGTCATGCTCAGCCTGGGTGGCGACGGCACCGGTCAGGGTGACGATGCCGTTCTTGGTTTCGACCTTCACATCGGTACCCGAGACGTTGTCGGTGGCAAGCAGGTCTGCTTTGACCTTGGTGGTGATCCAGGTGTCGGTGACCGGCTTCTTGGACGCATTCATGCCGGCAGCGTGGTCCTTGTGATCGGCATGTTCCTGCGGGGCCGCAAATGCCTGCGACGCGCCGAGGGTCAGACCGAGCGACAGCGACAGAGCCAGCAACTTGCGTGCATTGATCATGTTGTTCATAACAGGTACCTCACTGTTGGACGTGGGCGCAGCTTGCGGAGGCGCTCGTCGAGCAGGCGTGACCGTTGCATTTAGAGGTTGTGAACCCTGCGCACACGGACAGGTGCAATACCATGCGGGTTCCCTGGTCGTTGCGATGAACCGTTTTCAATGCCTAAACCGTTCAATCTGGCCGTCGTCGGCTACGGCTATGTCGGCCGCACGTTTCATGCACCGCTGATCGCAAGCACGCCGGGCCTGCAGTTGCACAGCGTGGTGTCGTCCAAGCCGCAACAGCCACAGGCCGATTTTCCCGGCATCAACGTGGTAGCCGACCTCGACAGTGCGCTGGCCGATCCGGCGCTGGATGCCGTGGTCTTGGCCACCCCGAACCAGACCCATGCGCCCTTCGCGCTGCAGGCCTTGGCCGCCGGCAAGCATGTGCTGGTGGACAAGCCGTTTGCACTGGATGTTGCGCAGGCGCAGCAGATGGTCGATGCCGCCAATGCAGCGGGACGCATCATCAGCGTGTTTCAGAATCGCCGTTGGGATGCGGACTTTCTTACCGTGCGCCGGCTGATCGAAGAAGGCCAGCTCGGCGACGTGATGGAATTCCATTCGCACTTCGACCGCTACCGCCCGCAGATACGCGACCGTTGGCGCGAGAGCGAGAGTCCCGGCGCCGGGCTTTGGTACGACCTGGGCCCGCATTTGCTCGATCAGGCGCTGCAGTTGTTCGGTGTGCCGCAGGGCATCGGCGCGGACCTGCAGCGTCAACGCGATCAGGCACGCAGCGTCGATTATTTCCACGTCACCCTGCACTATCCGCGGCTGCGCGCGATTCTGCATGCGGGCTCGCTCGTGGCCGATAGCAGCCTGCGCTTTGCCGTCCACGGCACGCGCGGCAGTTACCTCAAGCACGGGCTGGATACGCAGGAAGACCAGCTGCGCGCCGGCCGTCGCCCCGGCACGGTCGGCTGGGGCGTCGACCCATCAGCGGGCACGCTCACCCGCGTCGATGACGAAGGCCGTATCCACACCCATCAACCCGATAACCTGCCGGGCGACTATCGACAGTGCTACGCCGCCTTTCGCGACGCGCTGACCGGCCCAGGGCCGGTCAGCGGCAACGACGCGGTGCAGCTGATGCAACTGGTGGAACTTGCGCAACGCAGCGCTGCAAGCGGGCAGGTGCAGTGGTTGGATGCTGCACGCCGGCTGTAGTGCTGCGAGGTCAGCGCGGCGCGTGTGGGTGGCGCCTCTTGTCTGCATCTGCACGTGAGCAACCGTGTTCGGTGCGTGCAACAGGCATGCTGCCTCGCGAGTGCTGTACTTGATGGTGGTCGCCTAGCGCGTAACCACCTGCATTCATGACATCAAGCATGATGCTCAGTGCTTGGCAGCAACGCTGTCTGGATGCATCGCCGCGCAACAAACCAGCGACGTGGCTCACCCGCTCAATACTGCAAACGCGCTCGTGCATTCGGATGCAATGCCAAACGTTCTGCACTACCGACAGTGCGCGCCGCATTCAAGGCACGCACCGCCCTGGCATCCAACCGCTTACGCGTCCTTGCTGCCGATCGTCGGTACTGCAGAGGTCGTGGTCATCACGGCGTGGCCACCGAACTGATTGCGCATCGCCGCCAGCAGTTTGTCGGTAAACGAATCCTTGTCGCGCGAGCGCAACCGCTCCATTAGCGACAAGGTGATGACCGGTGCCGAGACTTCCAGATCGATCGCCTCGGCCACCGTCCAGCGGCCTTCGCCCGAATCTGCCACGAACGGCGCGATGCCGGCCATGGTCGGGTTATGCGTCAACGCATCGGCCGTGAGATCCAGCAACCACGAACGCACCACGCTGCCGTCGCGCCAGATCTCGGCGACCTGGTGCAGGTCCAGCGCGAAATCGGTCTTGTGCTGCATCAGCGCGAAGCCTTCGGCATAGGCCTGCATCATTCCGTATTCGATGCCGTTATGGACCATCTTGGTGAAGTGGCCGGCACCGCTTGGGCCGACCCGTCCCCAGCCCTTGTCCGGCGCTGGCGCAAGCGTTGCCAGGATCGGATGCAACGCAGTCACCGCTGCTTCGTCGCCACCCACCATCAAACTGTAGCCTTCCTGCAGACCCCAAACACCGCCGCTGGTGCCGCAGTCGACGAAGGCAATGCCGCTGGCCTGCAGCAGCGCTGCACGACGCTGCGAATCCTTGTAATACGAATTACCGCCATCAATGACGATGTCGCCGGTCTGCAGCAAAGGGAGCAGCTGCGCCAGGGTGTCATCGACGATCTTGCCCGCCGGCACCATCAACCACACCACGCGCGGGGTCGGCAATGCGGACACCAGCGCTGCCAGCGCATCGGCCGTCACAATGCCCTTGGCCTGCGCGCTGGTGCGCGCGTTCGCGCCCGGGTCGTAGCCATGCACGCGATGCCCGCCGTTGATCAGGCGCTCGGCCATATTGGCGCCCATGCGGCCCAGTCCCACCATACCCAGTTCCATAATCGCTCCTCATGCGTTGATCAGTGCAGGGTGCCACGCCCGGCGTACGCTGGCGTGGCGGAATTCTCAATGGATTGTTCCGCTGCGGTCGCGGCGCCGCATCGCTGCAGCTGCCAGTCGATCCACCGCCAGTACAAGGTGGTGCGCAGATTGTGCAAGGTCAGGTCGATGGCATACGGGGTGCGCGGGTTACGGTCGAGCAGGCGCGCCACGTGATAGCCGATCGGCTTGGTGCCCTTGGGATGCACATAGACTGAAAAGCCTTGATAGAACGGGTCGTCCAGCAGCGTTTGCAGTTGCCGCAGCTGGGTCTGCTGCTGCGGGTCGAGCGTGGCGCGCAACGCTGCATCGCGCTCGTAAAGCAACCTCTCGAAGCGGCGCTTGCCCGGCCCGCGCAGCTGTTTGGCCAGCTCCCAGATCTGCCGGTTGCGCGCGTCGTAATACGCAAAGCCACCGTGCTGCGCCAGCGCTTGCGCGGCTGCGTCGCTGACGTCCACTACCACGAAATTTTCCGCCTGATTGTGGATGTCATCCAGATAGGACTTGTCGAATACGTGCGCAATGAACCCCGGCGCGCCGACGAACGCTTGCCGCCCGAGTTGCGAGGTCTGCACCGCCTTGCCGTCGGCGAAAAATTCGCCGGCATGCGCACCGAGCAGAATGCTGTCGGTGTCGTGCAAGGTCAGAAATGTGCCGATCGAGAGTTCGCCAGGCGTAAACGCTTCATTGAACCCGGCATCGCCGAACAGCTCACGCTGTGTGGCGAGCTGCGCTACTTGCCGGCCCACGCCGCATTCGGAGCGCACCTGCCCGCGGTAGAACGCATCCAATGCCTGCGCATTGCTGCTGCGCGGCTGATACCCGCGACCGAAACTGCGAAAACCACGCCAGCCCTGGGCCGCTGCACCACGCCAGCCAAATCCGATCCAGCCCAGTTGCACCGCCGAGAACCGGTAGTGCGAGTTGTTCTGCAACTGCGTTACCGCGCGGCGGGTCGCTGCACCGAGTTCGAACGCGTAGGCGCAGTGCGTGGCCGCATCGTCCAGCACGGCGGTGAGCGCTGCGCCGCGCTGGTCTGTGTTCCAGTCGGCCGGAAGCGTCAGCTGCAGATCGCCGGCGGCCTGCGCCTGTGCAAGCGTGCCACGCGTGCACGGCTCGCCCCGCTGTAGTACCGGCGCGCTCACCGCGGCGCGATGAATGGTCCAGCCCAACCGGCGCAGCAGTGCTTCCACACACTCTGCGCTCGCCGCGTTTGCGGTCTCGCTCGGCGCAGCACCCGCTACCTGCAGCAGCTGCACCGCGAGAAAGGCGCTGACACATACCACCGCAGCACATCTGCGCCTGCCCGCACACCACATCGACCTCAGAGCAGAGATTGATCGCAGCAACAATGCGCCGCCTTGCGCGTGGGCAGAACTCATCGATGACATGCGCAATCACTCGTCGGCACGGCGCCGCATCCTCAGACGTAGAAAGCCCCGGCATGGCCGGGGCTCGCAACTCAGTTCAGACCAATCACTTCGCCAGGCTCAGCGACGTTCGCAGACGCGCTCGACCCGACGATTGCCATTGGCCTGCTGGCGATTACCCTGGATGGTGCGGCCGGCGGCGGCGCCCGCCACTGCACCCGCCACCGTCGCCAGCTTCTTGCCATTGCCGCCGCCGACCTGGTTACCTAGCAAGCCACCAATTGCAGCGCCGGCCAACGTACCGCCGATGCGGTTCGGGTCAGTCGCGTTTTTCTGCACTTCGACGTTACGGCAGCGAACGCGGGTTCCATCGTTGAACCTGCGGCCTTCGTCTGCTTCCGTATAGCGATGCTGATGCGAATAGCTTTGAGCCTGGGCGAAGGTGCTCGTTGCCATCAGGCCAATCAGTGACATACCCAGCAGCGAGGTGCGCATTTTCATCGTTGTTCTCCACGTTTCTCGCCCGCTCGGCGAGTCATGGGCGCACTCTGGCCACACAGTCGAGAACACAACGTGAAGCGCGCACCTGGCTATTCAGGCTTTGGAGCAGAGCGTGAAAACACCATCACGGCTGCGTGGCGGGCTCGGTTTGCGGCACCTTCGCCGGTGCTGGCGGTGGGTCCTGCGCTTGGACAGGCAATGGCGCAACCGGCGGATGCGCAACCGTCGCGGGGTTCGCTGCGGCGGGCGCAGGTGACGCGGGCGTTTGAGTGTTCGCTGCAGGCGTGGCTGCAGCTGCTGGTGCGGCCGCATGTGCGGGCGCGGGCGCTGCACTTGCGGTAGCAGGCACCGCTTCGGTGACCTTGGGCAGATACGCGTTCAAACGTTCGAAGAAGCGCTTGTAGAACGCCGCATCCTGCACCGTGGTGCTGGACACGCGCACAAGCGAATCGCCACTGCTACCGACCGGCAACGACAACGAGCCCAGCACGCCAACGCCCACGCTGGCCGTGGTAGAACTCTTCTTCAGCGCGTAACGGTCCTGCAGCGCGCTCACGAAGACCTGCGCCTTGCCGCCGTCCTGGGTGGCGCAGGAAATGCGCAGATTGAGTTGCTCGCTCTGGTCGACCTCCTCGAGCTGGAAGTTCTTGCTGCCTTCCACCGCGACGGCATCTGCGCGCGTCACGGCGTAGCCCTGACTCAACAGCACACGCCGCGCCGCCTCGCAGGCTTGCGGCGAACTGGCCGCCACGCTGCGCGAATAGGTGTCATCGGAATTGAACGACTCGCGCATCAACATCGTGTCGCCCTTGCTGCCACCGCAGCCAGCCAGAGTTGCCAGCGCGCCAAGCAGTGCGCCGCGCGCGATCAGGGAAGAACAAGACATAGGGAGATTCCGGCATCCAAAACCGGCACAGAGCATAGCGGCAACCCATGTGCGCGCAGCGTCGCGTTGCCGGGTCATGGCAACGGCGGTTCATCCGCTGGCAATTGCAGGTCCACCTGCAGACGGCGGCCATCGGCGCCGATGCGCTCGGCGCGCAGATAGTGGTGCTTACGCACCACCGCCAGCGCCACCGCGGCACGACAGGGCTCGCCCCACAGGCTCAACGCAGAGCCCTGCTGCAGCCAGTGGGTCAGGCGGTCCCACAGCGCTTGTTCGGCGCGCAGCATCAGGTCCGGCCCCTCCGGCACCAGCGTCGGCGACTCAAGCCAATGTGCGTAACTTCCATGTGCCACTACCGGCACGCCCTGCACCTGTCATGCCTGCAGCAACTGCGCGGCCTGCTCCAGATCCGGCCGGGCACGACTGTTCTGGAAGATCGGCGCATATTCGTGACTGCGATTGCTCTCGGCGCTTGCGTGCGCCAACCCTGCTGCAGGGCGCTGGTAGCACAGCACCCGCTGCTCGCGCAGGGTAAAAAAGACTGGCCAGGATGCGGCCCACGTCCCACGCCTGCGGAATCACGCGCCCGCCGACCACCGCGTTCTGCACCATCGCCACGCCCACGCCATCAGGACGCATTCGCTTGCGCAGCGCATGGAACACCGCACGCATGCCGGTCAGATAGCTGGCGTAATCGCCACTGGCGTAGAGCTGGCCGAGCAACACGTCGCCCCGCCAGTGCCAGCCGAAATACGGCACGTTGGTCAGGTACAGGTCGAGCGGCGCAACGGGCGCCGTATCGGCCAGGCTGCCGACCACCACTGGCGCTACCGCCGCATGCTGCTGCAGGCGCGCGCGTGCCAACTGCGCGCGTGCCGGATCGATCTCCATGCCATGCGCGTTGCGGCCTTCCAGCGCCGCTGCCGGCAAGGTGCTGCCGAAGCCACAGAACGGGTCGAACACCTGCTCGCCCGGCCGGCTGAAATGGCGCACGAACGGGCGCATCTGATTGAACCACCCACAGTCGCGCCCGTTCAGCGGGTCGGCCGCGCGCAGATCGGCAGGCAGCACCCAGGCGGCATCGTCCAGCGTCGGCGTCCACCAACTGCGCTGATCGAACTCATCCATCGGTGGGTTCCCACAACACATCGGCAGCCGCATCCCAGCCCGCACACAGACGGGCATGGCAAAAAACACCAGCTTGTAGAGATCGCCGCTGGCGTGGCGCGTGTGCATTGCGGCGTCGGCGGCGCTTTCGAAAACCACCTGCAGGCCGGCGTCGTCGCGCAGCCGCACATTCCAGAAGTAATCACCTTCGGTCAGGCCATCGGGTTGCCAGCGCGACCACCAGGGCTGCTGCATGCGCTCGTCCAGCAAGGTGTCCACGCCAACGCGGTGCTCGCCGATGTAGCGCAGTGTGCCGTTGCTGCGATAGGCATCGTCCAGCCGCGACACTTCTCGAAAGATCACCTGGCTGGCGCCACAGCTGCGCGCGCAGGCGATGTACTGCGCAATGGCGTCGGCGTTGTCCACGCCACCGCGCTGCACGAGGCAGACCCATCGCAGCGGCAGCCGTGCTGCCAGTCGCCGTGCCGTCTGCACGAAGGCCGGCACATCGGCGATCGGCGCGTCGGGGCGAAAAAGCATGATCGCATCGTTGCGCTCCTGCAACGGATGATGACGCGACAGCTCGATCCAAGACAGCCCGAAGGCAACCAGCGCATCCATCAACTGCGGACCGTGCGCACGCCAACCCGGCACCATTGCTGTACAGCACACGCTGCTCGACACGCGGACCGTTCGGTGTGGTTGCCGGGGTCTGCAGCAGGGTCTGCAACCAGGCCGCATCGTCGGTCATTTCCAGACCGGACAACGAATACGACAGCGGCACATCGCGCAGCAGCTGCAAGACAGCGCTCACCTGCTGGACATACGCAGGCCCAGGTCGCAACGTCGCTGCCGCACGACCGCCGCCATGCTGCCATGCTGCCGCAGGTTTTCCGAACAGAATCCGCAACGCACCGCACATGGCCGCACCGAGGCATACGGGGTGAAGGTGATCGGCAACGCCGCAAGATAGGTGCGCGCGCCGATGCGCAGTGCATGCCAGCGGCTGGCGTCGGCCTGCAGCGGCACGCGCCGCTGCAGGCTGGGCGCTGCGGCGCGCAGACGCGCCAACAGCGGTGAAACAGGCAACACGGAGATGTCGTCGATGGACGCGTGCATGGCGAACCCTGCACGCCGCGCATCAGCGACGTGCGGCATTGGCACGCACGCGCACCTGCTCCAGCGTCCACTCCTGCTGCGACACGCCGTTTTCCCACACCGTCACCAGCGCATCTTCGCTGTCGGCATGCGGGCCCACCTCATCGAGCAAGGCGCTGCGGTAACTGCCATCGTTACGGTTGCGCAGCAAGGTCAGGCGACCGCGCTTGCTCTGCTTGCCCTGGTCGGTGATCGGGTCCTTGTAGACATCGATCCACTGCCCGTCCACGCGTACCGCCGAGCACTTCAACGCAAACTTCTGCGTGTCGCGGTCCACCTTCTGCAGCAAGGCACCGCCCATGCCGAAAGCGACATTGTCGGCGGCATAGCCGGCGGCGGTGATGCGTTCCAGGATCGCGCGCAGCGAGGTGGGGTTGATGCCATCGCCCTGGATCACCCGCACGTGGTTGAGCACCTTGTAGCCCTTGCCATTGACTTGATGGCCGAACGCCTCGTCCAGCAGCACCAAACAGTGTTCGACCACATCCACCGGGTCGCCGGAGTCCGGACGAATCACCACCGTTGCACCGGAGGCGATGACGTCCTCGCGCAAAGTGGTGCCCCAGTGTTCGCGAATGGCGCGATAAATGTCGTAGCTGTCCGACACCACCGCCACGAGCGAACCCGGGCGCGCGAATTGCGTCAGCATGTTGCGATACGCATCCACCTCGCGCTCGCGGCCCCAGCTGGTGATGGTGCTGTGCTCGGCAGCGGGAATCGAATACCCCGCCACTGGCGTGTGGTAATGCGCACGCGCCAGCAGCAACGCCGACAAGGTATCGGTGCCGAGAAAATTCACCAGATGCGCGGCACCGCCCAAGGCAGCCGAGCCAAGACTGGACACACCCCGCGCGCCGAAGTCGTGCAGCTTGAAAGGCAGCTGACCATCCGCATCGTCGCTGGTGCGCTCCAGATAGTCGCGCACGATCTGCTTCACCTGCCAGCTCACCGTGGCCACCGTCACTGGGTACCACACGCGCAACAACAAGGTCTCCAGATACGACGGCACCCAGAACGCCTTGGGGTCGGTGGATTCGATCGTCATCAGCACGTTATGGGTTGGCACCACCGCGCCTTCAGGCACCGCGCGGATGCGGATCGGCAACTGCCCGCCGAGCCGGTCGACGATATCGCGCCAGCCGGCTTCGTTGAACGGCTCGCCGTGCGCGGCCAGCAATTCCTTCGCATCGTCGATGTCGGCGTGCGTCACCGGCCGGTTGATCGCTTCTTTCAGGATCGATTGCAGGCCGAAGAAGACGGTCTGCTCGTACAGGCCACCGCGCGATTCGACGTAGAAGAACGAGGCATCGGTGCCGGGCGGATACTGCAGCCAGTGGCTGGCCTTGTAGCTATCGGTATTGAGCAGCAGGTTATCGAGGTAATGCATGACGGAAGCCCCTTCGCGTCGAATGAACCAGCGGTCTGTCCGCCGGCGGGAGGTCACGGTTCAAGCAGTCACAGCGCGTGCGGCCCTGTTGTCTCGCTGGCAGCATGCGGCCGTTTGCGCTCTCAGCCACGGCCCAGGAAGAATTCAAGAATATGCAGGTGGTCTTCGTACAGGCGCGGACCCATCGCCATGACTTCGGCAATCGGAATCCAGCGTGCTTTATCGGCATCGTCGCCACCGCGTACCGCAGGCAATTCGCCGGCTGGAAACTCGAAGTGGAACGCATGGGTAATGGTGCGTCCGCGCTGGCTGCGCTCGGGGTGGTCGAACACCTGCCGGCCGCGCAACGAGCCCTTGAGCACCGGCACCGGCAACTTGAGCCGGGTTTCTTCGCGCAGCTCGCGCAAGCAGCAATCCAGCAGGCCTTCGTCCTGGCCGACAAAACCGCCCGGCAATGCCCACAGTCCCTTGCCCGGCTCGGCGCGACGCCGCACCAACAGCACATGGCCCGAGTGCACCACGACCGCGTCGGTAGTGACGAACGTCGGCGGATACGGCGCGTCTTTCCACGCCGCGCGGTATTGCTCGATGAAACGGTATTCGGCCACCAGCTGCGCGTAGCTGGGCGAATTACGCCGGAACGCTTCCAGCATGTCGTACACCGGGGCCGGCACATTGCCGCGCAACATCAACAAGCCGCCGTGGAACCCGATATCGCCGGCTTCGAACAGGTAGCGGCGCAATTCGGTGGCAGACAGCGTGGCAGTGTGTTGCACATCTTCCAGCGGCCACTGCGGAAACTCACGCAAGTAGTAGCTGCTGGCATCTTTGTCCATGCCGATCAGGCCGATGTTCGCATCCAGCGTGCCACCATCGGCTTGCACTGCCTCGGCAACCTGACGCTGCACTTCGGCGATCCACAGGCTTTCGTTGTAGAGATGGTCGCGTAACGGGCGCACGATCAGCCGCGCAGTTTCGTCCGGCAGCGCAGATTCGATCATCACCGCGCGCTCGGCGACGGTCCACGGATTGCGAATGGTGCGGGGCGTGTCGGCCGAGCCGATCAGCATGATGAGCTTCTTCGCCTTGCCCAGCGCGTGGCGGGCGACGGCGGCGTGGCCGTTATGAAAGGGCTCGAAACGCCCGATAAAGACGAGATAGTCGTACGGTGTTGCCATGAGAATCCCTCACGGTTGCGTGGTCAGCTGGCGGTCTCTCCGCCAGCATGGTGCAAATGCTACGCCGATGCGCGGCGACGTCAAGCACCTGCGCAATGCACTGACACAGCGGTCATGCTTGCTGGCTAGACTTGCTGCCTGTCTTCTGGAGGATCCACTACATGCCACGCTCATCGCTACGCGTTGCGTCGCGTTGTTTTTCGCCGCCATCCTCGCGCTATGCATCACGCTGCCGGCCTTTGCCGCGTCCGCGCCGGCACCGTTGCGGGTGATGTCGTTCAATGTGCGCGTGCCAATGGACAGCGATGGCGACAAACGCTGGACGGTGCGGCGGACCTCGATGGTTGCATTGATCAAACAGGCCCATCCCGATGTGTTCGGCACCCAGGAACTGGTGCAGGAGCAGGCGCAGTATCTGGCCTCGCACCTGCCTGCCTATCGCTGGTTCGGCAAGGGACGACGCGCCGATGGCAGCGATGAACATATGGGTGTGTTTTACGACAGCAACGCACTGAGCGTGATCGAATCAGGCGACTTCTGGTTATCCGAAATACCCGAGATTCCCGGCAGCAGCAGTTGGAACACCGACCTGCCGCGAATGGTCACCTGGGCCTTGTTCGAGCGCCGCAACGACAAGCGCCGTTTCTATCTGCTCAATACCCACCTCCCGCATCGCGATCAGGATGAAGCCGCACGCGAGCACGTCGCTCGCGTGATTCTCTCGCGCATCGCAACGCTGCCTGCCGATATTCCGGTAGTCGTCACCGGCGATTTCAATAGCGATCCCGATCAAGGCACCTACCGCACGCTGACTGCCGTGCTCGGCGATGCGCGCGCGCATGTGGCAAAGCCGCAGGGCCCGGAAAAGACCTTTCAGAATTTCACCACCCAGCCCACGCGACGCATCGACTGGATCTTGTTCCGTGGGCTGACACCCACCCGTTTTTCCACGCTGGACGCGCGCTCCGGGGGTATCTTGCCGTCCGACCATTACCCGGTCTTGGCCGCATTTGAGTGGCCACAGTGAGCCGCCGACGCATGCAGGTGTTTGCGTTGCTGATGCTTGCCGGCAGATGCCGCTATTGCACTACTGACGCGTGCTAGCGCGGTGTCACCGTGGTGGCGATAGCAGCCTGGAGTGAGCGCAGGTCGAGCATGAGCTAACCCTCCACCAGCGCAGATCGTGTTTGCAACGACGCTACGCAATCACTACGCAGCGCATATCGCTCTCACAACGACATGCCGCCAACGAAAATGCCACCGCAGTGCGGTGGCATTTTCGTTTTCAAACACTGTCAGCTTCAACGAACCGCAGGCATCAATCCGCCCAACGCCCCGGCGCGGTCGACTTCGGCAGCACCTGGGCCGACAACGGCTTGTCCTGCGACAGCAAGCCCAGCGCGTCGGCCAGGATCGCAGCCGATTCATGCAGCAATGGATCCGGACGCTTTTCGGCAGCCTTCTCGCGTGCGGTGTCCTTGACGATGTCGCGCTCGTTACCGGTCAAGCCGTCGTCGCTGTCTTCGGCAAGCGGGTCCAACGGCAACCCGAGTTGCTTACGGATCTGCTGGCGATCCTTGCGCTGCTGATCCTGCTTCTGACGTTCGGCGACGCGCTCGGCTTCATTCAACGAAATGTACTTCTTGGCTTTTTCATCGCGAAACTGCTTGACGTCTTCTTCCCACCACTGGAATTCCTTGTCGGTGGCGATGCGTGCGGTGTGCAGGGCCTGCAGCTTGGGCAGCAGCGGCGCAAAGTTGCCGTACTGGGTGTGCGGCGCGGCAGCGATGCGCGTCCATGGCAGCGCGTTGTCGTAGGTGCTCTCGCCGAATTCGGTGGCATCTACGCTGGCCGGGAAGACGATATCCGGCACGACACCCTTGTGCTGGGTGCTGGAACCGCTGACGCGGAAGAACTGCGCGATGGTCAGCTTAACCTGCCCGTAGCGCTGCCCCTCGGCAGCCGGCCAGCGATCCAGGTCGACGATGTTCTGCACGGTGCCCTTACCGAAGCTGGTTTCGCCGATCACCAGACCACGACCGTAATCCTGGATCGCACCGGCAAAGATTTCCGATGCCGATGCCGAGCCGCGGTTGATCAACACCCCCAACGGCCCGTCCCAGGCGACCTTGGGGTCGCTGTCGCCATTGACGGTGACGCGCCCGCCGGATTCACGCACCTGCACCACCGGACCCTGCTCGATGAACAGGCCGGTGAGTTCGATTGCCTCATCCAGCGAGCCGCCGCCGTTGTTGCGCAAGTCCAGCACCACGCCGTCGACCTTGTCGGTCTTGAAACCGGCCAGCAGCTTGGCGACATCGCGGGTCGCCGAGGCGTAGTCGGTCGCATTGCGACGACGGCCTTCGAAATCCTGGTAGAAGCCCGGCAGCTTGATGATGCCGATGCGACGCTGCGGCTCGGTGCCCGTGGCCGGCAAGGTGATGGTTTCGCCCTTTGCGGCCTGTTCGGCCAGACGTACCTTCTGGCGGGTCAGGGTTACGGTGCGGTGCTTGCCATCGATGCCCGATTCAGCCGGAATGTATTCCAGGCGCACCTGGGTGTCCTTGCTGCCGCGGATCTTGGCCACCACGTCGTCGATGCGCCAGCCGATCACATCTTCGATCGCGCCAGTCTTGGTCTGGCCCACGCCGACGATGCGATCGCCCGGCTTGAGCGTGCCATCCACCGCCGCCGGACCGCCCGGGATCACCTCGCGGATCACCACCATGTCGTCCTGCTTCTGCAGCTGCGCACCGATGCCTTCCAGCGACAGCGACATCTGCTGATTGAACGTCTCGGCAGTACGCGGCGTGAAGTAATCGGTGTGCGGGTCGACGGCATTGGTGTAAGCGTTGACGAAGAACTGGAACACGTCTTCGCCCTTGAGCTGCTTGACCGAATCGGCCAGCGCCACGTAGCGCTTATCCAGCGTCTTGCGGATGTCGTCGGGCTTCTTGCCGGCCAGCTTCAGGCGCAACCAGTCGTTCATGACCGACTGGCGCCACAGCACATCCAGCTGCTTGTCGTCTGCAGCCCATGGCACGTCCTTACGGTCGTACTCGAACTTGTCGTTGCCGCTGAAATCGAAGTCCTGCTTGAGCAAATCGAGCGCGTATTTGACGCGTTGATCGACACGCTTCTTGTAGAGCGAGAACACCTGGAAGGCCGGCTCCAGATTGCCACCGCGCAGTGCATCGCCAACGCCGGCCTGCAGCGGAGCAAAGCTGTCGATATCGGCCTGAGTAAAGAACTGCTTGCCGCCGTCCAGCGTTTCCAGATAGCGCTTGAACACGTCCTTGGACATCGCCTCATCCAGCACGCGCGGCCGATAGGCATAGCGGCTGTCGGAGAGCAGGCCGTAGACGAGTTTGGTGGCCGTCGCCTGGTCGGGCGTGGCGGCGGCAGGCAACGCGGTATCGGCGCGCGCGAGCAAGGCCATCGGAGTGGTCAACACCAGCGCCAGCAGGCCGGCCTTCATGGACACAGGAACGTTGTAGGTCATCGAATGGCTCTCGGCACAGGGCCGATGAAAGGAAGGCGGTAAACGGATCAGACAGCATGACAGTGCCGAAAGTTGCTGGCGTTGTCATCCACTGACCGAATCAGCCTAGCGCCGGGCCCGTAGCGGATTGTGAACGAGACCGTACCCCGCAGCTGCGCGCCGCATGGGTCAGAAACGATTCGGCCCCGCGCAGCGCGCAGGACCGGAAGGGGTTTTGTTCGACTGGAATTGCCTGGTGTGACCGCCCGCCGAAAAATGGCGGGGGATCGACGGCTCGTCTACCGACAGCACGCAGGAACGGCTGCTCCGGCGTGCCAACGAGCAGCGCCGCAACGCAGTGCGGATCCGACCGCCGATCGCGCACTCGCCTCAGCGATCATCCGACCGCCTGCCACTCACTGTCAATTCCAACGGTAATTTTTATTGCACAACGATCTATTGGATTCAGTACATCGCTACTCGCGTGATGGACGAGGGTGGGCAGAAATAAATAGGTTGTTAAACGCCGTGCATCAACGTGCTCAACGGAAGCGGCGAGGTCGCTCCGTTGTGCAAGGCGATGATGTGCTCGGGCTCGGAAGCAAACCAAGCGAAGGAGTGCCAAGCGAGCTCGGCTATTGTCTTTTTGAAAGCCGCGTTGGAGCGGTCTAGATAGGCCGTCACGAAGGCTACCGTGTCCGGCTTGAAACCGGCATCGGCTGCAATCTGCATGAAGGCTTCTTGCCGTTGCATCGTGATTGGCCCATCGGTCGCGACAACTTCGATGAACACCAGAAGGAAGCCCGGTGCGCCACCACCGCCTAGGTCTACAAGGATGATGTCTGGCAAGTTGCGGTCGGCTGTAATTTTTAAGTTCAGAGACTTGGCAAGTTCATCGTCTCTAGCGACGACTTTCGCGCCGCTCTCGCTCACCCATAAAACGGCTGGCTGCGTGAGGAAGCGAGCGGCAAATTCTTCAATGACCCCTTTCGAGATGACTGAGCTCGGGCCGGGTGCCATCCGGCGCGTTTCGCGGTTTGGAAAGGTCACTATTACATCATCACCTGTTGTCACAGCACCACGCCGCACAAGTGCGACGCGCGCCATCGCCGATGCTGAAAGGTGAGCTTCCTGCCAAGCAGTGATGGATGCGGCCAGGTCGTCTCCAGCAAGTGCAGGGTCAAATAACGCTGCGAAGTCAGTCTTGAGCGCATAGCGCGGCAGGCCAGAGGTTGTTGGCAACCCTGCCCGCTCTACCACAGCGTTATTCGTGATAAATCCTTGGCGCAAAGTCTCGTCGCGAAGGGGCTCGCGACTGTTTTCCTCGTACCAACGTTGCCCAGCTACTCGAAACCCCGGCTTCATGGCTCCGAAGCCGTAGGCTTCTCGCACTGCATCGTCACTCAGCAGTGCTTGCTCGACCGTCATACGCATCACATGTTTCGGCGCAAGCCATCGGTCAGTGCCTTCGACTGCCCCGATGTATAGCATCACAAACACCGCCGAGGCGGCCATTTCCCGAATGCAATAGTTGCGATTGGGAGTGCCGTCCTGAAAGATGAGGGGCAGACGCTGGTGAATGGTTAGCCGGTCGACGTAGGGAGGCAAGCTCACGCTTCACCTTCTGTCGCATACAGATTGGCGCAGGCCTTCTCGACACTCGCGCGCGTGACTTTGCTGCCAACCAATTTCTTCAGGTCGCTTGCTGTGGGGAGGGGCAAATTCTCAAGCTCGTATGCAGAAACCGCGACGCTACCGCTCAGGCAACGGAAGGCCCGATCGGCGGCCTCGCTGTTGAGAAACGCCGCAAGCAACGCAGGCGACACCGCTGGATTTTCCACGGTCGGAATCATCATATTGAGGTGGTTCTCAATCGTGACGCCGGCGTGCCGCTTGATGAACGATGCCGGCATCTCTGCAGCGATGAGCCGGCGAGCTTGCTCTTTCGCTGTTGTCCGCTGGAGCAGAACGCAGGGCTTGCGAACGACCAGCCAATCGTTACCAGGCTGAAGGCGTAGAAACGGCTTGTGGTTCCGCTTTTCTGCTCGGGGAACGAAACGACCATCGCTGGTCACGCTTTCAGCCCATACGAGAGGCACGGTGCCAGCTTCTTCGTGGTCGCACAGTTGCGGCTTGAATCGGTTCCACACGAGGGGGCCTGTGCTTACTTTGTAGCCCCAATCTGCCAGGCGCGCCGACATGGCGCGCAGCCTCTTCGCAAGCTCTGCTTCATCGGTGTGCCGGGGCAGGAACCACGGGGCCGTTGCTTTCCGCGGTAAGGTGAAGTCGCCAGCGGGCTCAGCTTTGACCGGCACGCCAGGCTGCGCTTCGATGAAGGACACAACAGCGCGGGCGCGCTTTGCTCCTTTGCGATAGGTGGCTAGGACTGTTTCCTGCAGCACATCGTCGAACACACCCTTGCGTGCCGTCACGAAGTCCAGCGAGACCGGGGGAGCTTCCTTGTGCAAGACGGCGCGCAAATTCTTGAAGTACTCCCCGGCAAGGAAGCTCGATGGCGTCAGGAATGACACTAGGCCATCGGGCTTTGCCAGCCGCACGGCCAGATCCATGAACAGGCCGTATAGGTTAGCGTGACCGTAGAGGCTTCGCGAAAAGTATTCGCGCCTTTCAGCGGCCAGCTTCAGCCTGCCAAACGGCGGATTGCCGACAACCAAGTCGAAGCCGTTTATCTTTGTGATGGAGAGGCTATCGCATACGGTCACAACAGCGGACGGTCTCCGGCCGCAAGCCACGATGAGTGGCAGCGCTGCTGCTTCGACGAACACCTGGGCCATCCAGGCCGCAAAGGGATCAAGCTCAAAGCCGCGCAGCCTGGCAGAGAGATTGTGCATAGCTACTGCTGGCGAACAGTCCACGATGGACTTCAGTAGTCGCCGGGCCGCAGGCACAAGGAACGCGCCTGCTCCGGCTGCTGGGTCGAGCACATGGGCACGCGACCAATCTAGGCCTGCCGCCTCTGCTTGGTCGAGCAACCGCTCGGCCAATGCTGGCGGGGTGTAAAAAACGCCCCGCTCCGAACGCCACTCACTGGGGAGGAGCGCGGTGTAGAGTAGCCCGAGGTTAGATGCAGCGTCTTCGACAGACAGGCGCGCAATAGCTTGCCCAAACTGGCTTGCGGCGCGGCGACCAGCTTCAGGAAGGTCGCGCGCCGCGTTCGGGGGGGGCTGCACGGCCAGTCCTGAGCCAAGCTGCTCCCAATAGGCTATGACGGCGTGTGCCGTGATGGCTTCAGCAAACGCGAGCTGTGAGCGCTCAGCAGTCGCCTTGCTTTGTGTTCGCAGAACCGCTCGCAGATACGAAGGTGAAGGCAGTTCGGCAAGCGAAGGCAGTGGCTCTGTCAGTAGTGGAGCTACGTTTGCGGCGGCGTCTAAGGTCATCATTTCGTCTCCGGCAGCGGCCATTGGGCAGCGATGTACTTCTCGGCGGCGTCCCGGATAACCCAGGCAACCCAAACCTTTATTCTGCTTCGCTATGGCTTGCAGCGTCTGGTAAATCTCAGATGGTCGTCGACCAGTGATTCGAGATGGCCGCGCCGAGCTTGCCGATGAACTGGATGCTTTTGCGCGCCACTTGATCGCGAGTAGCGATGTCCTGAGTCCAATAGATCGTTGTGCAGTAAAAATTTCCGTTGGAATCGACACTCACTCAGGCAGCAACACCAGCGCCAGCGGCCTGGCGGTCGGCGTGATACGACGAACGCACCATCGGGCCGGAGGCGACATGACTGAAGCCCAGCGCATTGCCGTACTCCTCCAGCGCCTTGTATTCCTCCGGCGTCCAGTAACGCATCACCGGGTGATGGTGCGGCGTCGGCTGCAGATACTGGCCGATGGTGATCATATCCACATCGTGCGCGCGCAGATCGCGCAAGGTGGCCTGCACCTGCTCCATCGTTTCGCCCAGGCCGAGCATGATGCCGGACTTGGTAGCAATTGACGGATGCTGCGCCTTGAAGCGCTGCAGCAGCGTCAGCGACCACTGGTAATCCGCGCCGGGGCGCACGTTCGGGTACAGATCCGGCACGGTTTCGATGTTGTGGTTGAACACGTCCGGCGGGCTCAGCGCCAGGATGTCCAGCGCGCGGTCCATGCGGCCCTTGCCACGGAAATCCGGCGTCAGAATTTCGATGCGGGTATTCGGCGAACTGGTCCGGATCGCCGAGATGCAGTCGACGAAATGTTGCGCGCCACCGTCGCGCAGATCATCGCGGTCCACGCTGGTCACCACCACGTATTTCAGGCCCATGTCGGCCACGGTGATGGCCAGGCTGGCCGGCTCGTTTGCGTCAGGCGGCTTCGGCCGGCCATGCGCCACATCGCAGAACGAGCAGCGCCGTGTGCACACCTCGCCCAAGATCATGAAGGTCGCGGTGCCGTGGCTGAAGCACTCGTGGATGTTCGGGCAACTGGCTTCTTCGCAGACGGTGACCAAGCGATTTTCGCGCAGCTTGGCCTTGAGGTTCTGCACGGCATTGCCGGACGGAATCCGCACGCGGATCCACGACGGCTTGCGCAATACCGGCGCATCGACGAACTGCACTGGCGAGCGATGGATCTTGTCGCCACCGATCTGCTTGACGCCGGTCTGCAACGGCGCAGGCGCGGCGGTGTCGCCGGAGACGACCTGCAAGGGGATGGAACGGGCGGTAGGCTGGGTCATGACGGTACGGGCGCTCAGGCCGGAAGCGAAAGGTCGGGCAATGCGGAAGCGGGCTGCAGCACGAGGCCGAACTGGCGCGCCAGTTGCTCAAGCAGCACCGCCTTGACGGCGTCCATCCCGGAGGGGCCGCCCAAGTCTAGCACCGAGGTCACCTGCAGGCCCTGGTAGCCACAGGGATTGATGCGGTGAAACGGCTCCAGATCCATGTCCACGTTCAACGACAACCCGTGGAAAGTGCAGCCACGCCGCACGCGGATGCCGAGCGCAGCGATCTTGGCCCCACCTACATAAACGCCGGGGGCACCGTCGCGACGCTCGGCCACGATGTTCCATTCGTCCAGCATGCCGATCAGTGCCTGCTCGATCTTGCACACGTAATCGCGCACACCGATCTTGAGCCGACGCAGATCCAGCAGCGGGTAAACGACCAATTGGCCAGGGCCGTGATACGTGACTTGCCCGCCACGATCAACCTGCAGCACCGGAATATCGCCGGGCGCCAGCACGTGCTCGGGTTTGCCGGCCTGGCCCAGCGTAAACACCGGCGCATGCTCGACGACCCAGACCTCGTCGGCGGTGCGCTCATCGCGCGCATCGGTGAAACGCTGCATTGCACGCCACACCGGGCCGTAGCTCTGATGACCAAGATCGCGCAACTGCGCAGGCAGGCCGACCGCAGAGCTCCTCACGGGCTCGACCGCTACAGCGTCCACTTCACTTCCGGATGGTCGCGCAGTGCCTGATGCGCGGCATCGAACTGCTCGCGGCTCTCGGCGCGGAAGCCGATCTTGACCGAGACATATTTGCCGCTGGACGAATGCTTCCAGCTGACGCTTTCCTGCAGCAGCTCCACGCCGGTGGCGGCGAGCAGACGCGGAAGTTCGGTTTCCAGCCCGCGCTCGGCAGCGCCCATGGCGCTGAGCTCGAAGGTGCCGGGAAACTGGAAGCCGTGATCGGGGTTGTCGGTGCTGATGTCCATCCGCTCATTATCGGGCCGGAGATGGGCAAACCCAAGCCCACCATGCGCGGGATGGGACAGCGGAACCACTTGGCCCCGCTGCTTCACGTCAGTGCGATCACGCCTGGCGCAGATCTCTCCAACGGCTCACTTGGACAGTTCCAGCATGGCCGAGGAGACCCAGCCGCGGTTGCCCATCTCGTCTTCCACTTCCCACATGACGCCTTCCTTGGTGCCGGTGGGGTACAGCATCATGCCCGGCTCCAGCGTGCGCACAGCTGCGCCGGTGCCCTTGGCATTGCCCAACAGACGCCCTGCACGCGTGACCGTGACCGCCTGCTGCGTGTTCGACGCCGCCGCATTGCCGGACAGCCCGCCGAGCTGGCTGACGATGTCGGTGTAAGCCTGCAGATATGCCAGCGTGATCACCTGGCCGATCTCGGTATTGGCGTAACCCCCAGCACCGGCCTCGCCGTAGTCGCCGCCGCTGAAGACGTTGCCACGCGCGCCCCAGCCCAGATCGGTCTTCTTGGCATTGCCTTCAGCCATGGCGACCTGTTCGGAAGAACGCACATCGGTGATGGTCAGCACCACGTCGGCAGTCAGCTTGCTGAGGTTGAGACCACCGACCAGGTTGCCGGCATTGCCGCCCACCAGGCCACCCAGCATGCCGGCAATGGCGCTGCCGCCGGCATTGTGGTTCTGCGAAATGCGGTTCGGCGTCATCACATAATCGGCAGCGCGGATCTGCCCCTTGCCCATGTTGGAACGCGCGCGCAGATCGCCATTGGCCGCTACCACCGCATCCGCGAATTCGACACCCAGCGCGAGACGCCGGTGTATGGCAGTTTCACGATCAGTCGGATGCTTTGAGGGCTGGGATTGGGGAGTCGTAAGAGCGGGCCAGCGATGCGTTTTGTTCGCTTGCCAGCCTAGATGTTTGATCGTGCTTGCCGGGACTTGGGACTTGGGATTCGTAAAAGCAGCGCGGGGCTTCGCCGCTGCCCTCGCTTTTGCGAATCCCAAATGCCCAATCCCCAATCCCGCAAACAAAAAAGCCGACGAAAGCCGGCTTTTTTGTTTGAATTACTCCGACTTCCACCACATCCAGAACGCATCCCAGAGGCGCTTGAAGAATCCGCCCTCTTCGACCGCGTTGATGGCGACCAGCGGGGCCTGGGCGATGACCTTGCCGTCCAGGCTGACCTTCACGGTGCCGACTTGCTGGCCCTGCTTGATCGGTGCCTGCAGGTTCTTGGGCACTTCCATGCTGGGCTTGAGGTCGTTGTAACGGCCGCGCTGCAGGCTGACCAGCAGCGGCTGTGCGACGCCGAGTTGCACTTCGTCCTGCTGGCCCTTCCAGACCTTCTGCTTGGTCACGACCTTACCGGGCGCGTACAAGCTGTGGGTTTCGAAGAAGCGGAAGCCCCAGTTGAGCAGAGCCAGGCTATCGGTGGCGCGCTGTTCTTCGGAACTGTCGCCCATGACTACGGCGATCAGGCGCTGGTCGTCACGCTTGGCCGAGCTCAGCAGGCAGTAGCCGGCCTCGGAGGTGTGGCCGGTCTTGATGCCGTCCACTGCCGGGTCGCGCCACAGCAGCCGGTTACGGTTGCTCTGCTTGATGCTGCCGACCTGGAATTCCTTGATCTTGTTATAGGCGTAGGTGTCCGGGTAATCGCGCACCATCGCGCGGCCCAGCATGGCCAGATCGTAAGCGCTGGAGTGGTGCCCTTCGGCGCTCAAGCCGTGCGCGTTGACGAAGTACGAATCCTTCATGCCGATCTTGGCGGCGTAGGTGTTCATCAGCGAGGCGAAGGCTTCTTCGCTACCGGCCACATGCTCGGCCAGTGCGATGGCGGCATCGTTGCCGGACTGGATCGCCATGCCTTTTTCCATGTCTTCCAGACGCGCCGTCTGGTTGACCGGGAAGCCGCTGTAGCTGCCGTCGGTGCCCGCACCGCCCTCGCGCCAGGCGCGCTCGCTCATCATGACCTGGTCGTCGCGCTTGACCTTGCCGTTCTTGATTTCGGCAGCGACCACGTAGGACGTCATCACCTTGGTGATGCTGGCCGGGGCCAGCTGCTGGTGGATGTTCTCACCAGCCAGCACCTGCCCGGTGGCGTAGTCCATCAGGATCCAGGACTTGGACACGGCCGGTGCGGGTGCCGGTGGTACCGGCAAGGCGGCCGGGGCGGCAGCCACGGCGGGAATCGGCTGCGGCGCAGGTGTCTGGGCGCAGACCAGGCCGAAGGCGAACGTGGCCACGGCAGCGGCGGCGAAGCGGAATTTCATTGAAGAACGACTCCTGACGGGCCCGAAAGCCGGGCAATGCGAAATTGTAAGGCGCTATGGCGATCAGGGCGACGCGTCGCAGGTTGCACGCGCTTGCGCAGTTCAGCGATGGCGGCAGCTTGGGCACCTGAGGCGAACTGTCGGGGAGGCGCCACCTACGGCGTGGACGTCGCCTGCAGCGCGTTGGAACGGGCCACTGTTGCGCTCAGTGGTTCGCTGGATGCAAACGGCGCGGTGGATAACGATGTGCACGATGGGAGTATCAATTCCGCCCTTGGCCGGCGCGCTGCAGATGCGCGGTGTCCGCCAACCAATCTGGATTGCCCCAGCGGTTCCATTGCAGCCAATGCAGCCAGCGCGCGACTGATGTGCTGGTGCCTGATTGGCTGACGCAATCACCGGCGCGTTTGCGCTTAAGCAAGACGACCTAGGCGGCTGGCGCGCAAACGACCAATGCGCTCGCGCTTCATTCCCTAACGCAGTGACCGCCTCGCCCGCGACTAATTGGCCACGATCTGCGGGCGGCCGAAACCGAGGCCGGCGATGCGCTGGGCGATCTCCGAGGCATTGGCGTGGTCGCGTGCATTCACGCGCAGGCGCCACAGGGTGCGCCCGCCGCTGACGATGTCGCTGACGCTGGCACCGGCAATTCCCGCCGACGCCAATTGCGACAGCGCGCGATTGGCATTTTCGCGGCTGGCGAAGCTGGCGACCTGCAGCAGGATGTCGCCGAGTGCGGCTTCGGCCACGCTGGGAGCCTTGGCGGGCACTGGTTCGGCCTTGAGCGGACGCGAAGCCGTGCTCTCAGACGGCTTGACCGGCGCCGCAACTGCGACCGGCGTCGCCGCGGCGGGCACGGCAGCAGGGGCCGACGACGTCGGGCGCGGGACCGCAGCGGTTGGCTTGCCGGTGGCCACACGCACGCCTTGCGCCTTCATCCAGGCATCGAAGTTGTCGGCATTGCCAGGCTGGCGCGAATCGGCGACGCGGTAGCGCCAACGCTCGCCCGCCGGAATGACCGGTGCACCGGCAGTGGGTGCAGCGGCAGTTGTGGCGACCGCGGTGCCGGCACCTGTCGCGACTGCACGCGGCGGCACGGTACGGGTGGGCAAACGCTCTACCAGGCCATCGATCTGGCTGGCGCTGGCGGCCGGCCGTGCCGTGGCAACGGCAGTCGTCACAGGTGCCTGGCCACTGCGGCGCTTGGCGAGCAAATTGCCATTGTCGGCTTCGGTCAGGCCACGCACTTCAACATTGCCGGTGCCCTTGCCGGTGATCCCCAACTTCACCGCCGCGGCGTAGCTCAGATCGATCACGCGGCCGTCGTGAAACGGGCCGCGGTCGTTGACGCGCACCACCACCGACTGGCCGGTGTCGGTGTTGGTGACCAGCGCGAAGCTGGGCAGCGGCAAGGTCTTGTGCGCGGCGGTGAAGGCGTACATGTCGTAGACCTCCTTGTTGGAGGTCAGCCTGCCATGGAACTTATTGCCGTAGTAAGAGGCGGTGCCGCGTTCGACATAGTCGCCAGGGTTGTCCATCACCACATAGCGCTTGCCCAGCACTTCGTACGGCGAGCGATTGCCCACCGCCGAGCGCGGCTCGTTGGTGACCAGCGGTTCGGGAATGCAGGCCACATTGGGCACATCATCGGGCGTGGTGTCTTTCACACCCGGCTTGTACAAGCCGCCAGCGGTGTAATCGCCGCGCGTGGACGGGTCTTCCTTGGCTGGCGCATACGGCGAGGTAGACGGGCAGCCGGTGGCGACATATGCCGGCCCCTTGCCTTCGACCTTGACGCCCTTGATCGCGCCGCTGCCGTTGCTACCGGCGGTCTTCTTCGGTGCGCTGCTGCAGGCCGCAAGGCTGAGCATCAGTGCCATCGGAATCAGCCACTTGGGGCCTGCAATGCTGTTCATGCCGGGGGTAACTCCTTGCCGGCGATGGCCTCGGATAGCTGGAACACGGCCATCGCGTACATCTTGGAAATGTTGTAACGGGTGAGTGCGTAGAAGTTCTGGAAGCCCAGCCAGTACTGCTTGCCGTTGGCGTCGTCCAGGCTGATCGGGGTGGCGGCGCTGCCCGCGACCACCGGTGCGCTCGGGTGATACCCGCGCGCCGACAAGTCGGCCAGCGTGTACACCGGCGACCAATCGGCAGGATTGAATTCTTCATGGCCGGCAGCCAGCGTGGCCGGTACCGCGACCTGTCCGTCGCGCACCCAGCCGCCCTTCTTGACAAAGTAATTGGCGATCGAGGCGAACATGTCGTTGTAGTCGGTGAACAGATTGCGCTTGCCGTCGGCATCGCCGTCGACACCGAACTGGCGATAGCTGGACGGCATGAATTGCCCCATGCCCATCGCGCCGGCATAGCTGCCGATCAAGCTGGTGACGTCGAGTTGCTCTTCCTTGCCCAGCGCGAACAACTGGGCGAGTTCATCGCGGAAAAACAGTTCGCGGCGCACTTCGCGTTCGAGCTTGGCTGGGTCGCCACTGCGCGGGTAACGAAACGCCAGCGTGTACAGCGCATCCAGCACGCGATATTTGCCGGCGTTGCTGCCGTAGCTGGTTTCCACCCCGATGATGGCGACGATGATCTGTGCCGGTACACCGGTGTCCGCTTGCACCTTGCTCAGCTCGGCGCGGTGTTCGGCGAGAAACTTGCGGCCGCCGTCGATGCGCGCCTGGGTGATGAACATCGGCCGGTATTCGTTCCACGGCTTGACCCGTTCGGCCGGGCGCGACATGGCAGTGACGATCGCGTCCTTGAACTGCGCCTGCGCCAGCACCGCCTCGATCTGCGCGGCATCGATACCGTACTTGGCGGCGGTGTCGCGCACGAAGTTGGCGCGGGCGATCTCGAACGGCACCGGGGTCAGGTCGACCGGCGGAAGCGCGGGGGCTTCAGCAGCGGCACTGGCGGGCGCGGCTGGCGCAACCGTTGGCTTGGCCGGCGGCGCGCTGGCGGCCGGTGGCGGGGACGGAGGGCTGGGCTGGGTCGCGCAGGCGACAAGGCCGAGGGTGAGCAGGCAGGTCAGAGTGCGTCGAATCATCGGTCAAGGGTAACAGACATCAGATGAACTTCTGGCAATAAGACCATGAAACGCAAAGACTTTAGTCAAAGTCAAGCCTGCCGCGTTTGCGGCAGGGGATTCGGGATGGGGGGATTGGGGATTCGGTGGTGCCTGCGGGCGGAACGTTCCAGCGCGCGGCGGTGGTGATGTGTGGGGCCGCAGCCCCATCTGCCATGTTGAAAAACGTACGTTCGCGGGTCTGGCGCCCGCGGGTCTGGCGCGGCCGGTCGCGGCCGCGCCAGCGAGATCACAGCGCGGGGAAGCGCGGTGCACCCGAGCAGGTGGGCACCGCGCCGCCGACCTCCACGGTGCCGGTGGTGACGCCGGTCCCCGACGGCGTGACGGCGCTGTTGCTCAGCCCGATCTGTGCATTGCTGGCAGTGATCAACGCATCGCTTTGTGCCACGTTGGCCAATACCAGATCCAGCGGTGTCTGCGCATCAAAGCCTTTCAGGATGCAGCCCTTGCCGCCAGCGTCGTTGCTGGTTGTGAGCCCATCGACCACGATCTGGCGGAAGGTCGGTTTGGTGCCGCTGGTTGCGGCGGCGTAGAACGGATTGATCACCAACGGGCTGCTGACGCCGTACAGGCAGGTGTTGCGATAGGTGATCAGACTGACCGGGCCGCCCTTGGCGAGGCTGGTCTTGATGCGCAAGCCGCTGTTGTCGGTGCTGCGGTTGCCCGCATCGTCGGTGGACACCAGCGCATTGGTGTCGACCCGACGTCCGGGCGCTGTGCCTGCGGGTCGAAGACCACCAGCGTATGGGCGGCCTGCTGCTCGCCGTCGGCCTGCTCCACGCACCAGGCCAGGCCGGCATCGGCCAGCAGGCGGGTGGCGAAGTCCCAGTCGCTCTCGCGGTACTGGGTGGTGATCGCGCGTGCGGGCAGGGTCTGCTGCACGTCGAAGCGGAACAGCGCCTGCGGATAGGCGGCAAACAGCTGCTCGCAGATCGCACGCGTGTCCAGGTCCTGGAAGATCACCGCATTGCGGCCCAGGGCCGGCAGCGCCGTCCATGGCTCCATGGTCAGGCGATAGCGCATAGTGCAGCGGACACAGCAGCCTGTTAAGTTATGTTCCGCTTATGGCTTTTTCGCAATCAACGGCACGCGGGAGAGCCTCTATACTGTTTAGTTGCTGGCATGATTCAGGGGCATAGTGCAGCGAATACATCCATATACCCATCCAAACGCTTGAGCTCTCCGATTAATCGTTACTTGGAGAAATTTGATTTTTCCCTTCCAATCGGCTTAGTGATCCAATCTGAGTTGACTGCTCTCCTTTGATTGATAAGTTTTTATTATTGGTTTCTACCAATATTCCAACGCTGTAATTTTTTGGCGTTACGGTCCATTCTTGAAATATAGAATAATTGACCCCATCATTATCGAAATCTAGAGAGTACTGTCCTTCCGCATCGTTTTGCGCGCCTCCGCCACGAGTATAACTGTCAAACTTAAAATTCGACCAAGAGGTTTTATCCTGCCGCGCCGGGAAAGTCATTTCGACATCTTTCCGCGTACCGAAACGATAAACGATATAGCGATCATTTGTTCCAGTACATACCGAAGCTTTCTTCGATTTTTTTGATGTCGAAAATGATATAACTGTATTCTCTGAAGATAGGCAAAGAGAGCCATCCTCCTTGTAATTATTCTGGGCGCACGCCGGTAAAATTGATGCATGCAGCAGCATTGTTACTAAGGCAGATATGCTTACGCTATTTTTTGCTTGTGCGCGTGTAGTCATTGTAATATTTCTCGATATTGGTTGCATAATCTGGATTGATATGTCTCCAGCTACCACCATTGTGGCCTTCTGCAATCTTTTCGTAGTCTTTATTTTGAAGGCCCTCAAGAAGAGTTGGGTTTGATTTTGCAAATTTTAAAAATGCTTTCATGTGTTCCGCGTCACTCAAAGACATGGCCTTGGTAAATTCTTTAACTGATGCAAAGCCAGCGACCTTATAATTGAACCCCATAATCTGAAATTTACCCCAAGAGCAAGATTGCAATGCTGCCTCTTGGTTTAGCTTGTAGGCTATAAGCAGCCTCTTGTATTGGTGAATACCGGGCGAGCCATATATGTCATCTTCTTGAACGATATTACCCGTCTTCTTTTCCACATACTCGCCTTTCTTATTTTTTTTGGCTCGTTTGTACGCGGGGCCGCAAATATTGGGGTGCGTCGCTTCGTAAGGACTAGGCTGCTTCTTGCTAGGATTTGTAAGTTTTCTAAACCAATGTCGCTCATAAAGAATTGCAGGGATTTTATTCCCATCCAAATCAATAAATGAGGATTGAGACGACTCTTGTGTTGCGATAGCAAAAATCAGGCCCGGCTCGCATCTGAGTTCTTTGGCTGCGTCTTGGATATCTTGATCGGAAAGCTTCGCCCCAGTGTAGCGGTCAAGAAAGTCTAGCTCAACATCCTGTTTATCAATAACAATCAGAGGGTGTCCATTCTTATCTCTGCCAATTTTTTCGCCAGCTTCTGATGCGCCATCATGCCTATCAGTTTTGGCTTTGAATCTAATTGACGGACTTTGAGCAGTAACTATTTTTCGCGAGGCGGCAATATAGGTCTCATATATCTTTTTGAAACCTCCTCCTGCGCGTGCGACGCACAACTCGATCGTGTCATTTATATTTCCGGTAATTACCTCTGTCAGACCATACTCTGTGGTCTTGCCATTTATCTTCCTTCCGGTCTCTTTGTGGATTATTTGATAGTTTAAGTCGCCAATTGCATTCAATAATCGATCCAGCAAAACAAATTGAACTGAAGTTGGCGGGGGAGATTGAGGTTTTGTTTCCTGGCTTGCCAATGACCATGCCTTTTTATTAGGCATTTTTAGCTGTTGGCCTGTGCGAATAATATTCGGATTCTTGATATTGTTAAGTTTGGATATTTCTTCTACAGAAGTCCCATGTTGCCTTGCAATGCTATCAAGTGAATCGCCGCTCTTAATTTTGTATAGGGCAAGATCATTCATCAGGATTCCTCATCAAATTCCAAGTCATCATCCAGCGCTTCATCAAACTGCCAATTCCCTTCTTTGACGAAAACCGTCAAATCCTCCTCTTTTTTATCAGTATAGAATCGGGAGAATTGGTGGAGTCGTTCGGATGCTGAAAGTTCAACGCGGGAGCCGTTGTTATTTAAGACATCTGAGGTTAAATTTTCACTAAAAGTGAACCTGATTAGCCCCATCCCTCAGCCGCTAGTTGCAGGATCTGCGACGCTGCGGTTGGACAATGACCCCAGCTCAAGGCAACGGAGGTGGGAGATGGGCATCAATCTCGTGCAGTTTCAGCCAGGCTTGTCGCTGAGCGAGTTCATGGATCGCTACGGAACCGAAGCCAAGTGTTACCGGGCGTTGTATCGGTGGCGCTGGCCGAAGGGATTTCGCTGCCCGCAGTGCGACGGCCGCGCGCGCTCGCGCTTTCGACGCGCTGATCAGGTCTACTACCAGTGCCGGGGGTGCCGGCATCAAACCACCTTGCGTGCCGGCACGCTGTTGCAATCGAGCAAGCTGTCTTTGCGCCTGTGGATGCAGGCGA
>NZ_JBBYGR010000076.1:0-46999 GCF_038405005.1 Xanthomonas sp. JL1
GTCGAATCCTTCAACGGCCGGCTACGCGACGAATGCCTCAACGAACACTGGTTCCCAACGCTGCTGCATGCGCGCACCGAGATCGAACGCTGGCGCCGCGAATACAACGAACACCGCCCCAAAAAACAATCGGCGGAATGACGCCGGCGGCCTATGCCCAGCAGTTGGCCAATAGCGAGATCATCAACCCCGGACTCTAAACCCGACTGCTACTCAGGATGGGGGGACGTCGCGCTTGCGGGCTTGCTCCAGAATCGGGCGAATTTGCTCGAACCGCTCACGGCTCACGTCACTTGGATCGTTCTTCTCGCGCATTCGTGGAGTTTGCACGGGTTGAATAAGATCGTGAACAGGTTCTCAGGGCCAGAACGCATCAACAGGCCGCCCGGCAACTCCAGCTTGTCTGCGTGCCCAGCCAGGAGGTTGGCCCAGGCGGCATCGATCGGGGAGCGCCCGTGTGTCATAGCGGCTCGGGCAGCACCGTGTCGGGCTTCAACTTGGGCATGTTCAGCAGCTTGGCCTGGTAGGTCACGAGGTCTTCGTCGGGGATGTCGAAGCGTCGCAGCCATTGCGCGGTGCCGACCACGCCCAGGAAGGGCTCCCCGCCCAGGGTGGCGCCGTGGAAGTCCTTGAGGGTGGTGCTGCGGAAGCGCTTGAGCAGGTGATTGACCAGCACGTAGGTGGCGGGCATGGGGTCGTCGTCGACGCTGGCGATCTGCGGCACGGGGCCGGCCTGGATGACGGTGCCGGCGCCATAGTCGTAGTAGGCGAACCAGTCGCCGGGCAGCTCGTTGCGCAGCGCGTCCAGGCCGGTACCGCCGTCGAGTTGCTGCAACATCGAATGATTGATGGCGGTGAGCCAAGAGACGGTTTTGATGCCGTCTAGGACTTTGCGCGCAATACTCGTCGGGTCGCCGACGTCTGCGCCGTGTAGTTTCTGCGACATGTACGCCTCGGTCGGCGCATCCGCGTCTCCCATAAGTGAGAGTACAAACCCGTAGCCGCCATGCCCATGCTCGGCCCTGAGGCGACGGGCAAAGTCGACGAAAAGATGTTGGAAAGTCGAAGGATGCTGCGCTATAAATTTCAGCGGCACTGAAAAACGCAGGGCATTGAGCCCCCAGCTGCGCTGTTCTTGCCACTGCCGTAAGTTTCCAGTGTAAAACTCGAATGCGCTCGCGTCCTCAGGCTTATTGCCGCCGGTATAGGCGAAGAGCGGTGAGTCGTCTGGGTCCAGTTTAAGCAACCAATCGCGCAAGGGCTTGGAGCGATTGAATTGCACCGGCTTTGTCTCATCCTTGATCAACCAGCGTAACTGGTCGCCAATGGTCGCCACATACTGATCGAAGCAGGCGCAGATCGCCTCACGCACCTGGGTGGTATAGCCGCCCTTGTAGTAAAGCGTGCCAGTGATCGCCAGCACCGTGCCCACGTAATCCCTTGGGCCAGAACGCATCAACAGGCCGCCCGGCAGCTCCAGCTTGCCTTCGTGCTCGGTGAGGAGGTTGGCCCAGGCGGCATCGATCAGGGAGCGCCCGTGCGTCATAGCCGCTCGGGCAGCACCGTGTCGGGCTTCAACTTGGGCATGTTCAGCAGCTTGGCCTGGTAGGTCATGAGCTCTTCGTCGGGGATGTCGAAGCGTCGCAGCCATTGCGCGGTGCCGACCACGCCCAGGAAGGGTTCCCCGCCCAGGGTGGCGCCGTGGAAGTCCTTGAGGGTGGTGCTGCGGAAGCGCTTGAGCAGGTGATTGACCAGCAAGTAGGTGGCGGGCATGGGGTCGTCGTCGACGCTGGCGATCTCCGGCACGGGGCCGGCCTGGATGACGGTGCCGGCGCCATAGTCGTAGTAGGCGAACCAGTTGCCGGGCAGTTCGTTGCGCAGCGCGTCCAGGCCGGTACCGCCGTCGAGTTGCTGCAACATGGCGTGGTTGATGGCGGTGAGCCAGGAGACGGTTTTGATGCCGTCTAGGATCTGTCGGGCAACGCCGCTGGGTCGGCCAACGTCGGCGCCACGTAACTTTTGGGACATATATGCTTCGGTAGGTGCATCCAAATGATTATTCAACAGTGAAAGCACGAAGCCATGTCCTCCGTGTCCGTGTTCGGCCTTTAGCCTGCCCGCGAAATCCACGAAGAGTCGCTGGAATGCAGACGGGTGATCTAGGGCAAATTTCAGCGGCACAGAGAAGCGTAAGGCGTTAAGTCCCCAGCTACGCATTTCCTGCCATTGACGAAGGTTGGCGTCGTAGAACTGGTACGCGCTTGCGTCCTCTGGCTTGTCGCCAGCGGTGTAGCCAAAGATCGCCGAGTCGTCCGGGTCGAGTTTCAGTAGCCAGTCGCGCAAGGGCTTTGCGCGTTTGAACTGCACCGGCTTGGTTTCGTCCTTGATCAGCCAGCGTAACTCGTCGCCGATGGTCGCCACGTACTGATCGAAGCAGGCGCAGATCGCCTCACGCACCGGGGTGGTATAGCCGCCCTTGTAGTAAAGCGTGCCAGTGATCGCCAGCACCGTGCCCACGTAATCCCTGGGGCCAGAACGCATCAACAGGCCGCCCGGCAGCGATAGTTTGCCTTCGTGTTCGGCTAGAAGTTTTGTCCATTCGTCATTGCTCATGAATTGCTTACCTTGCGGGGATTGGGCTGCGGCCGCCGGAAGCCAGGAAGGCTAGCCAGGCAGCTAGAGTTGCCACTGGCGCCAATTGCTCGATCTCTACCGGAGCAACGTGCTTTTGCGGCTGCTCTTGCTTGCTGCATTTGCACTCCGATGACTCAAGCAGTATCGGATCCTTACCCGCGATGCGCCTGTAGTCTTCTCGCTGAGCGTCACTCATCTCATCCCCCGGAAACTTTATCTCGATCACGTCCTCCAGATTGTCCTGGGTCGGTGGCCGGGTGGGGTCGATGACGGTCACCACGTCCGGGCGGCGGATCAGCCCGGCGCGCGGGCGGAACGGTGGACGGTCCTTGCCCGGCTCGTCCCAATACTTGTCGATCCAGCCCTTGAGCCAGTCGTGCGCCTTGGTGGCCAGGCCGCTGTCCATGATCGGCGCGGGCGGCTGCTGGGTCATGTCGTAGTTGACCTCGGGCTTGTAGCGGGACAGGTGGTTCCAGTCCAGGCTGCGCAGTTTGCTGGAGACGCACAGTTGATAGAGCTTCTGCCCGGCCACGCCGGTCAGCGGGTCGTGCAGGCAGCTGCAGATGATCGGGCACAGCACGGCCATGTCCTGCGGCTTGGCGCGGCCGACGCCGGCTTGGTTGGTGCGGCCATCGACGGCCAGGCTGCCCTGGTCCTGCGGTAGTGCGGGCTCGTTGCTCATGGCGCGATGTCCTCGTCGGCATCCAGCAACTGGAACATCAGTGGCTCGTCGATGTCGCTGGCCAGCCAGTCGGTCATGCCGTGTGCGTCGGTCACGCAGTCCAGCTGCTTGCCGCTGGGCGTGCTCAGGCGCACGCGCCGGCCGGCGACCGGTTGCCGGCTGGCTTGGTCCAGCAGTTCGAAGCGGCCGGAGAACGGCGGGGCGCTGTCATGGCGTTGCAGCGCGTTGGCGAGCAGGCCGGCGCCGATCGCGCTGCCGGCCTGCTGCAGGCCGGAGGCCGCCGCGGCCGCGCCTCCGGCGTGTGGTGCGGTGGGGGTGACATCGAAGCTGGCGCCCAGCGTGCTCAGGGCATGGCAGCCGCAGGCCAGCCGGTGCCCCTGCAGCACGATGCCCAGGTCGTTGAAGGTGCTGCTGTCGTCGGCTTCGACAAAGTGGTGTGCGCGCAACAGTAGCCCAGGGCGTCGCCCACCGACAACCGCGTGTCGCGCCGGCAGGCTCCCAGCGCTGCGAGCGATATGCCTGATCAGGCAGTGCTAACCGCTGGGCATTTCCCCCAGGTGCGCCGTCGTGTGCGCCAGCGACTGCATGCGGCGCCTGGCCTGCAGATGGTTTGCCGCGCAGGCCAACGCTGGCGGTGGTGGCGATGCGATCACGCCGCCTTTGGACGGACGCAGCCAGCGGGTGCGTCCAGCCTGACATCGCGCACCGTGCGGCACGAAAAACCCCAGCCGTCCCCGGCTGGGGTTTCTTTAGTTCTACTGCGTACGTCCGACGCTCAGGCTTCGGCATCTTCCTTATACGCATCCACCGGGATCTTATACGCATCCACCGGGATGCACGCGCACATCACGTTCTTGTCGCCATACACGTTGTCCACGCGCGCCACCGGCGGCCAGTACTTCTGCTGCTTGAGGCTGGGCAGCGGGAAGGCGGCCAGTTCGCGCGGGTAAGCGTGGGTCCACTCGCTGGCCGACACCTGCGTTGCGGTATGCGGTGCGTGCTTGAGCGGGTTGTCCTCGCGGTCCAGACGGCCGTCTTCGATGGCGCGGATCTCTTCGCGGATCTGGATCATCGCGTCGATGAAGCGGTCCAGTTCGTGCTGCGATTCGCTTTCGGTCGGTTCCACCATCAGCGTGCCGGCGACCGGGAAGCTCAACGTCGGTGCGTGGAAGCCGAAGTCGATGAGCCGCTTGGCGATGTCTTCGGCGCCGATGCCGCTGGTCTTTTCCAGAGGGCGCACATCGAGAATGCACTCATGCGCCACCAGCCCGTTGCGGCCGGTGTAGAGCGTCTTGTAATGCGGTGCCAGACGCTTGGCGATGTAGTTGGCGTTGAGCAGTGCCACCTGCGTGGCCTTGCGCAGACCGGCGCTGCCCATCATGGTCACGTACATCCAGCTGATCGGCAGGATCGAGGCGGAGCCGTAGGCGGCCGCGCTGACCATGCCGCCGATGCGCGAGGAGTGTCCACTCCCGCTTCCGGAGTTGAATCCGCCGCCATGGATGGCGGCAGTTTGACCTTCGCCGGCATGGAGGCCGGCACGCGGCAGGAACGGCGCCAAATGCGACTTCACCGCACACGGGCCTACGCCCGGGCCGCCGCCGCCGTGCGGGATGCAGAAGGTCTTGTGCAGATTGAGGTGCGATACGTCCGAGCCCCACTTGCCGGGCTTGGCCACGCCAACCAGCGCGTTCATGTTGGCGCCGTCGGTGTAGACCTGGCCGCCATGGGCATGCACCGCTTCGCAGATGGCCACCACGTCTTCTTCGAACACGCCGTGCGTGGAGGGGTAGGTGATCATCAACGCCGCGAGACGGTCGGAATATTTCTCCGCCTTGGCGCGGATGTCATCCACGTCCACGTTGCCGTTGGCGTCGCACTTGGTCACCACCACGGTCATGCCGCACATCTGCGCCGAGGCCGGGTTGGTGCCGTGCGCGGATTCGGGAATCAGGCAGATATCGCGATGCGCTTCACCGCGCGAACGGTGATACGCGCGGATCGCCAGCAGGCCGGCATATTCGCCCTGCGCACCGGAATTGGGTTGCAGGCTCACCGCGTCGTAGCCGGTGCACTCGACCAGCATCGCTTCCAGTTCGTCGATCAGCTGCGCGTAGCCGGCCGATTGTTCTGCCGGTGCGAGCGGATGGATGGCGCCGAACTCGGGCCAGGTCACCGGAATCATTTCAGCGGTGGCATTGAGCTTCATGGTGCAGCTGCCCAGCGGGATCATGGTGCGATCCATCGCCAGATCCTTGTCGGCCAGCGAGCGCATGTAACGCAGCAGTTCGTGTTCGCTGTGGTGGGTGTTGAACACCGGGTGCGTCAGGAAGGCACTGCTGCGCAGCAGGCCTTGGGGCAGGGCATCGGCGGTGGCCGCATCGAGTGCGTCCACATCGGCCATGGCACCGAACAGCTGGGCCAGCGCAACCACGTCGGCGCGCGTAGTGGTTTCATCCAGGCTGATGCCGACCGCTTCGCTGTCGATGGCGCGTAGATTGATACCGGCCGCACGCGCACGGGCGTGGATGGCATCGGCATCGATCGCCTTGACGTGCAGCGTATCGAAGAAATGCTCGCCCACGGTAACGCCAGCGCCACGCAATGCGGCAGCCAGAATGGCGGCCAGGCGATGGGTGCGACGCGCGATGCGGGTCAGCCCATCGGGGCCGTGATACACCGCATACATCGACGCCATCACCGCCAGCAGCACCTGCGCAGTGCAGATGTTGGACGTGGCCTTTTCGCGGCGGATATGTTGCTCGCGGGTCTGCAGGGTCAAGCGATACGCCGGGTTGCCGGCGGCATCGATCGACACGCCGATCAAACGGCCGGGCATCGAGCGCTTGTAGGCGTCGCGGCAGGCCATGAAGGCGGCATGCGGGCCACCGAAACCGAACGGCACGCCGAAGCGCTGCGAGTTGCCGACCACGATGTCCGCACCCCATTGGCCCGGGGCGGCGATCAAGGTCAGCGCCAGCAGATCGGTGGCCACTGCGACCAGTCCGCCTTGTGCGTGCACGGCTTCTGCCAGTGCAGCGTGATCGCCGATGTGACCGAAGCTGTCTGGGTACTGCAGCAACACGCCGAAGCACTCGGCCTGCAGCGCTTCTTCCGGGGTGCCGACGCGCAGCATGATGTCCAGCGGCTCGGCGCGCGTGCGCAGCAGTTCCAGCGTCTGCGGATGCACCGCGTCGTGCACGAAGAAGATGTCGGACCTGGACTTGGCCGAACGCTTGGCCAGCGTCATCGCTTCGGCCGCGGCGGTGGCTTCGTCCAGCAGCGAGGCGTTGGCGATCTGCATGCCGGTGAGGTCGGCGCACAGGGTCTGGAAGTTGATCAGCGCCTCCATGCGGCCTTGCGAGATTTCCGCCTGGTACGGCGTGTAGGCGGTGTACCAGGCGGGGTTTTCCAGGATGTTGCGCAGGATGACCTTCGGCGTGTGGGTGCCGTAGTAGCCCTGGCCGATGAAGTTGCGGTACACGGTGTTCTTGTCGGCGATGGCGCGGATCTTGACCAGTGCTTCTTCTTCGGTGAGCGCCTCGGGCAGCGCCAGTGGTGCGGGCGACTTGATGTTGCCCGGCACGATGGCATCGGTCAGCGCATCCAGCGAGGCGTGGCCGACCACCTCCAGCATCTGCGCGATTTCCGCGTCGTTGGGGCCGATATGGCGTTCGACGAACGCGCTGTGGTGTTCGAGGTCGCGCAGGGAAGAGGGGGTCTGGGACATGGCGGGCATCCGGGGCAGGGGCAGACGAATGGTCGACCCGCACCGCAACTGGCATGACGCGCGCGTGCGCCCCACGACCTGCCGCAGCGACGGTCTTCCTCGCGCCCCTCTGTCCTTTTGCCTGAGAGTTTAAAAACGCGTCAAGGCGCGTGGCCCGCCTGCGTTTCGTGCCCCTTCGGCGCCGGCATCGGCCGGTCTCTCCAGAGTTGTCCTGCGGATGGTATCGGGCCTGAGCGATTACGGGCTGTTGCGCCTTCGGCAGCGGCAATGCCGCTTCTCCCACCGTGTTGCCCGGCTAGTATAGCCAGCGCCCGGCCGCTTGGCGAAACGCGTCGCGGGGTCATGAGCCGCTGGAGGCCGAACCAGTCGCCTGGTCCGGCCTCCAGGGTTTCAGCGCTCGCTGTTCTCCCCGTTACCGGGTGGTCCGGCAACGGCAACGCCCGCTCGCTCGCTCCTGCTAGCGCAGGCGGATCAATGGTGCCCGGGGTTGCGCGGCGGCGGATCGTGCTTGGGATTCGCGCCCGGCGGGGGATAGTCCCCACCGCCGACATGCTTCCACAGACGCTGGTCGAGCGGCTCCGGTCGGCCCTTGGCCCCGGCGGGCCGCTGCAGCGATGCCGCACCCTTGGTGGGCGATTTTTTCGAGTGGTTCATTCTGACGTCCTCGCAGGTTGTGCCCTTCTTACGCACCGTCACAGCGCCTGAAGGGACGGCGGCGTGATCGTCTGGTCCATCTGCCCGGTGGCGGGTGGCCGATGAGACGACAGTGGCCGCTGGAGCGCAGAGCCGGTGGCAGGACCATGGGCTCCAGCCTGCGCGGCTGCCTTTGCGACCCCAGGCCGGCGCACGACGGTGTGTGCGCGGGAACGAACGTCGCATCCGCCAGGTCCGTGCCGGTGCACGGCGATGTGATGCCGGTCACTGCAAGCGCTGCCGACCGCTCAGCCGGATCGCCGGCATTCGCAAAGCGCAGCGCTTTTGCGCAGTGTGTCCGCGTGTGCTGTGGCGCACGATGCACGCTTGGCTGGCGATGCGTCCCGCCGGCATGCCGCCGCCGACCAGCATCGGACAGGGGAGGCGCGACGTGGACTACCATTTCATTTCCGGGCTGCCGCGTGCGGGCTCGTCCCTGCTGGCCGCGTTGCTGCGGCAGAATCCGCAGCTGCACGCCGATGTCACCTCGCCGGTTGCGCGACTCTACGCGGCGATGCTGATGGGCATGAGCGAGGAACATCCCTTGTCACCTCGCCGGTTGCGCGACTCTACGCGGCGATGCTGATGGGCATGAGCGAGGAACATCCCTCCAACGTGCAGATCGACGACGCACAGCGCGTGCGGCTGCTGCGTGCGGTATTCGACGCCTACTACCAGAATCGCCAGGAGCTGGGCACGGTGTTCGACACCAACCGTGCCTGGTGCAGTCGCCTGACGGGACTGGCGAGGCTGTTTCCGCGCAGCCGCATGATTTGTTGCGTACGCGATGTTGGTTGGATCGTCGATAGCTTCGAGCGCCTGGCGCAGAGCCAGCCGTTCCGTTTGTCGGCGCTGTTCGGCTACGACCCGGAGGATTCAGTGTCGATGCACGCGGATCTGCTGACCGCGCCGCGGGGCGTGGTGGGCTATGCGCTGGACGGGCTGCGCCAGGCGTTCTACGGCGACCATGCTGATCGCCTGTTGCTGCTGCGCTACGACACCTTGGCGCAGCGGCCGGCGCAGGCGATGGAGCAGGTCTACGCCTTCCTGCAATTGCCGGCGTTCGCGCACGACTATGCCGGTGTCCAGGCCGAGGCAGAACGTTTCGATGCCGCGCTGCAGATGCCAGGCCTGCATCGCGTGCGTCGCGGGGTGCATTACGTACCACGTCGCAGCGTGTTGCCGCCGGCGCTGTTCGATCAGCTGCAGGAGCTGGCCTTCTGGGAAAGCGCGCCTTCGCATGGAGCGCTGCTGGTATGAGCAGGCGCGCGCAGTACAGCACCGGTGGACAGCACGCCGGGGCGTCGGCGGCCGCCGGCCGATGACGCGCTTGTTTCGGCGCGAGGTGATGGATGCGCAGCAGCGCAGTCGGCTGGGGCCAGTGGTGCTTCGCCAGCGTGGCGCGCTGGGTTGGTGCGTGGGCGTGCTGATGGCAACGGTGATCCTGCTGCTGGTGGGATTTTTCTGCCTGGGGTTCGCGCGTCGCCAGACCTTGTATGGCGCTGTCGTCCCGGCTGACGGAATGATCGCCATCACCACCCCGCAATCGGGCGTGGTGGCAAACGTCGGCGTCGTGCAGGGCCAGAGGGTTGCCGCTGGTCAGGTGCTGTTCGTGTTGGCGGCCGAGCATCGGGATGATCGCGGGCGGCCAAGCCAGCAGGCCGCTGCCGTGCTCGCCGAGCAGCAGCGCCTGACTGCCGAAGCGATGGTCCAACTGCGCGCCCAGGGCCGCTTGCAGCAGCAAGCGGCCGCGCGGGCGCTGGCCGGCCTGCGCAACCGCCTGGAGCAGGTCGACGCCGAGCTTGGCGTGCTGCGCCATCGGCAGCAGCTGACCCAATCCATCGAGCAGCGTTACCGCACCGCCTTGACGCGTGGCCTGGTCAGTCAGCAATTCGTCGATGAGAAGCAGGCCGACGTGCTCGACCAACGCGCGCATGCATTGGAACTGCAGCGCGAGCGCTTGACCTTGGCCGATGCCCTGGCGCAGGCCCAGGCCGAGTTGCAGCAACTGCCGGTGAGCTTGCGCCAACAATTGGCGCTGGCCGGTGCCAGCCTGCAGGCGGACCGGCGTACGGCGATCGAGCAGGCAGCCGCCTCGCGTTGGGAAGTGCGCGCTCCGCGTGCAGGGCGTGTGGCGTTGCGACCGCTGCAGCGTGGGCAGGCGGTCGGGCAGGGGCAGCGGCTGGCCGATCTGCTGCCGACCTCGACGGCGACCGAAGTGGTGTTGTACGCACCCTCCCGGGCGGCAGGGCTGATCGGCCCCGGCATCCCGGTGCAACTGCGCTTCGATGCCTTGCCCTACCAGCACTATGGCCAATTTGCCGGGCGTGTGGTCGAGATCGCCGCCGTGCCCGAACCGCCGCGTGCCGACGCGCCGTTGGCGAGCGAACCGTTGTACCGCATGCGGGTGCGCCTGGCCGGGGATGCCGCCCTGCGTGCAGGACATGCTGCGGTGCTGCGACCGGGCATGCGCGTGCAGGGCACGCTGGCATTGGAATGGCGGCGCTTCTCGCAGTGGGCCTTCGAGCCGCTGTCCAGCCTGCACGGCACGCTGCGATGAGCCGCTGGTTGGCGCAGCTGCGCAGAGCGTCCGGCGAACGCGCGCTGCCGATGATCTTGCAGGGGCAGGTCGGCGAATGCGGATTGGCGGCCATGGCCATGATCGCCCACTACCACGGTTGCCAGATTGGTCTGGCCGAACTGCGTCGTCGTTTCCTGCTGTCGCGCCAGGGAACCAACCTGGCCAATCTGGTCGCGATCGCGCAGGCGCTCGGTTTGCAGGCGCGCGCGCTAAGGCTGGAGATGGACGGGGTGCCGGATCTGCAACTGCCCTGCATCGTGCATTGGGATCTGAATCATTTCGTGGTGCTCAAGCGGGCGGGTGCCCGCCGTCTGCAGATCCACGATCCGGCCAGCGGGCCACGTGTGCTCACGCCGGGTGAATTCGCTCGGCATTTTTCCGGGATCGCGCTGGAACTCAGCCCGACCGCCGATTTCCGTGCGCAAGCTGCGGCACCGCCAGTGGCATTGTCCTCGTTGATCGGTCGCGTCCACGGGCTTGGACGGGCGGTCTGGCAGGTGCTGGCGTTGGCATTCGCGCTGGAGGTGCTCAGCCTGGGCATGCCGTTCCAACTGCAGTGGATCGTCGATCAGGCGGTGCCGTCGGCCGACATCGGGCTGATCCATGTCCTCGGTGCCTGGTTCCTGCTGGTGGTGGTGCTGCAGTCCTGCATCGGTCTGCTGCGTGGATGGTTGATCGCCAGCGTTTCGGCGCAGTTGGGCTTTCAATGGATGGGGCAGGTCTTCGCGCACCTGCTCGCGCTGCCGTTGGCGTATTTCGAGAAGCGTCACCTCGGCGGCATCCAGTCGCGTTTCGCCTCGATCACGCAGGTACAGCGCACCTTGACGACCGGATTCACCCAGACGTTGGTCGATGGTGTGCTGGTGGTCGGCACCCTGGGCCTGATGCTGGTGTACAGCGCTGGCCTCAGCGCGATCACGCTGGTGGCGGTGGCGCTGTATGCGGCGACGCGTCTGCTGTGGCTGAGCCGGATGCGCGAGGCGACAGCCGAGCAGCTGCTGTGGGACGCGCGCCAGCACACCCACTTGCTGGAAAGCGTGCGCTGCATCCAGGGCGTGCGGCTGTTCGGTCGCCAGCAGGTGCGGCGCATGGATTGGACCCATCTGCTGGCCGAACAGACCAATGCGCAACTGCGCCTGGCGCAGGGTGAGGTCTGGCAGTCGGCGATCAAGCTCTTGCTGTTTGGGGGCGAGCGCGTGCTGGTGATCTGGCTTGCCGCGTTCGCGATCCTGCGCGCGGAGCTATCGCTGGGCATGCTGCTGGCGTTCATGGCCTATCGCGAGCAATTCGCCATGCGCTTGTCCGCGCTGATTGACCGGCTGGTGGAGTTCCGCCTGCTGCGCGTCCATCTGGAGCGGGTGGCCGACATCGTCCATCAGCCGCGCGAAGATGCCGATCAGCGGGTTGATGCGCCAGACTGGAGCGACACCACCATCGAAGTGTGTGGCATCGGTTTTCGCTACGCTGACGATGCCCCTGCGGTGCTCGAAGAGGTCAACATACGGATTGGCAGCGGCGAATGCGTGGCTATTACCGGCCCGTCAGGATGCGGCAAGACCACCCTGGTGAAAGTGATCCTCGGGCTGCTGCAACCCAGTACCGGGCAAGTGAAGATCGGCGGGCGTCCGCTGACCCGCGCAGCGCTGGCGCACTATCGGGGCATCGTCGGCACGGTGATGCAGGACGATCTGCTGTTCACCGGTTCTGTGAGCGAGAACATCAGTTTTTTCGACCCGGAGCCGGACCAGGGGCAGATCGAACGCTGCGCGCGCATCGCTGGCGTACACCAGGAGGTGGAGCAGATGCCGCTTGGCTACGCGTCGTTGTTGAGCGAGGCCGGCACCGGCTTGTCTGGCGGGCAGCGGCAACGCGTCTTGCTGGCGCGCGCCCTGTACAGGGCGCCGCGCATCCTGGTGCTGGACGAGGCGACCAGCCATCTGGACGTCATCAATGAGCACCGCGTCAATCACGCCATCCAGGCGATGCAGGTGACCCGGATCATCGTGGCGCATCGGCGCGAAACGGTCAGCATGGCCGCGCGGGTCATCACCCTGGAACGGGGACGGGTGACGAGCGATCAGCCCATCGCCGCATGGCAGCGCCTGCAGGAGCACTCCGCCGCCGCTGCCGACTGATCGGTGTGGCGCTTGGCACTGCGGGCCTCGTCGCTGCCTGCACGCGCGCGGGCTCGGCTGGTCGGGACGATGATGCACTGAAACGCAGCGGGCGCGACAGCGGCTGGCGTTCTGCATGCCGCGCACCCGATCCACATCGCGGGCGCACCCGGTGGCCATTGGCGTGAAGTGTCCACCTCCGCTGCCCGCGCGCGCCGCAGCGGTCGTTGGCCTGCGCCGCTGTCGGTGCCTGCGCGTTGGCAGCCCTCCGGGTGCCGTTGCGCATGACGTCTGCTGCTTCCCTCCACCCATCGCATGGCGCTGCTGTTTGCCTGGCTGGCGATGTTCGGCCCGTTTTCGATCGACCCCATCTTCCCGGCGTTCTCGCAGCTCAGCCGCAGCCCGGCGGTGGACCAGGTGGCGATCCAGCAGACAATCAGCGTCTATCTGCTGGCCTACGGCCTGATGAGCATCGCGCATGGGCCGCTCTCCGATGTGTGGGGCCGAGCGGATGATCCTGGGCGGGCTGGCGTTGTTCATCGCTGGCTCGATCGGGTGTGCGCTGTCGCAAGACTTGCCCAGGTTGCTGGCGTTCCGCGCGCTGCAGGGCCTGTCGGCTGGCGTGGGTATGATCGTCGGGCGGGCGATGATCCGCGACCTGTTCAATGGACCGGATGCGCAGCGGCTGATGCGCCATGTGTCGATGATTTTCGGCATTGCACCAGCCATCGCGCCGATCATCGGCGGCTGGATCCTGCTCAGTGGCGCCGGCTGGCCGTTGATCTTCCGTTTTCTGGTGGTGTTCGGCCTGGTGCTGCTGGTCGCAACCATTCATGCAGCATCTGAAGCTGGGCGAAGGCGACTTCGCCTGGCGATGCATTCCTGCCATCGGCGGCATGACCCTGGGTGCGTTCTTGTCCGGGTGCATGGAGCCGATGCGGCAGATCCGCATCGGCTCCATCTGCTGCGGGGTGGCGGCGCTGGTCGATCTGGCCTACACCTTTGCTGTAGCGCAGATCGCCTTGCCGTGGGCAGTGCTGGCGATCTTCCTGACGGGCCTCGGCATGGCGCTGATCTTCCCGATCCTGGCGCTGGCGGACATGTACCCGCAGCAGCGCGGCCTGGCCTCCTTGCTGCAGGCCTTCACCCAGTTGATGACCAATACGGTGGTGGCCGGGGTGCTGTCGCCGCTGCTGAGTGAACACCCACGGGACCTGGCGATCGGCATGACCGGTTTTTTCTTGCTTGGCTGGCTATTCTTGCGTTGGGAACGCCGCAGCGGCCGCCGGTTACGGCACCGCCAGGCCACCAAGGCAGTGCCTTTGGAGCCGGCCGACCACCTCTGACCTCACAGGAGCCTGCATGTCCACCGATTCCAAGTTGCGCCGTGATGCCCGCAAGCGCGCCGCCGAGCGCCAGCGCAACCAAGCCGCTGCCAATCCCGCGCCGGTCTCTCCGATCGAACCGCATGCCGAACTCCGCGACCAGCAACGTACGCTATTGGCTGGCATCGTCCGCCGCGACGGCGAATGGGTGCTGGGCATGGATGGCCGCATTGCCGGCGAAAGCACCAGCGCCGCCCAGGTGCTTGCGCTGATCATGCGCGCCGCCGAGTTGCACGAGCGCCAGGGCACGCCGGTGCGGCTGACTTACTCGGACGCCCTCAAGGACGCCGCCCACGCCGAAGCCCGTGCCGACGGCATGGAGTTCGAGCAATTCAAGACCAAATTGAGCGAACGGTTGCAGGGGGGCGCCAAGCTCAATTGAGCTTGTTGCAGAAGTGCGTTGAGCGACAACAGGTTATGTTGTTGCGCGAGCCGGCAGTGACATAACGGTGAGCACCGTGTGTCAGCGCGGCGCAGCAGGCGCAGTTGTCGTGCTAGCTGGAGCGGCAGCCGCTGCCTGCCACCCACACATCTGCCCCTGATTCTGCTGCTTCAGCCATTCGCTCATTGGCGCGAAATATTCCAGCATCGGGCCGGCATCGAGTTTGTCGTTGCCGGTGAGTTCCTTCAGTGTGGTTTGCCAGGGTTGGCTGGAACCACGTTGCAGCATCGACCAGAACTTCTGCCCGGCATCCTTGTTGCCGTAGAAGCTGCATTCGTAAAGCGGGCCCTGATGGCCAGCGGCCTGGCACAGGCTTTTGTAGAACTGGAATTGCAGGATATGCGCCAGAAAATAGCGCGTGTACGGCGTGTTGCCCGGCACGTGGTACTTGGCGCCAGGGTCGAAGAAGTCTTCGCCGCGCGCGCTCACCGGCGCCACGCCCTGGTACTTTGCTTTCAGTTCCCACCAGGCCTGGTTGTAATGCTCGGGCGTGATGGAGCCATCGAACACGCCCCAGCGCCAGCGGTCGATCATCAAACCGAACGGCAGGAACGCCACCTTGCTCAGCGCCATGCGCATCTGCCAATTGATCAACGCCTCGCGGCCGGTCCGTTGCTCGCCCACCATGCCGATCGACTGCAGGTACTTGGGCGTCATCGCCAGCACGATGGTGTCGCCGATCGCCTCGTGAAACCCATCGTTGGCGCCGTTCTGAAACAGCGGCGGCAAGGGCTTGTAGGCCAGGTCGTAATAGAGGTGGCCGAGCTCGTGGTAGATGGTGGTGAAGTCTTCTTCGGTCGGTTGGATGCACATCTTGGTGCGCACGTCCGCGCCGATGTTCTGGTTCGCCTCGCCACCCATGTTCATATCCCAGGCGCTGGCGTGGCACACCACATCGCGGTCCAGCGGCTTGATGAACTGCGAGCGCTGCCAATAGGTGTCCGGCAGCTTGGGCATGCCCAGCGATGTGTAGAACTCCTGCGCGCGCTCGGTCATCTGCTTGGCGGTGCGCAGCTGCGCTTCGTGCTCGGCGTTGAAGCGTGCGGTCGCGCCACCAACGCCACCGGTGTTGCGTGCCAGCACTGCGGTGAGGTTGCCCTGGTACTGTTTTTCCAGCGCGGAGGTAATGTCCAGATCGCCGGCCCCGGGGTAGGGCTGCAGCAGATCCCACAGATTGCTCCAGTCCTGCTGCCACATATTGCCCATCAGATGTGCAGGCAGCAGACCGCCAGGCACCTCGCCCTTGTCCTTGCCGTATTGCGTATCGAGTTTGCCGCGCGCATAGCACTGCAACTGCACGTACAGCGTTTTGACCTGTTCCCACAGGCGGTCGGTTTCGCTGGCCAGTTGCGCCGGCGGCATGTCGTAGCCACTGCGCCACAACACCCCGACGTCGGCGAAGCCGAATCCGCGCGCGCCTTCGTTGGCGAGCTCGACGAAGCGTTGGTAATCCTTGCGCATCGGCCGTGCGGTGCTGTGCCAGCCCTGCCAGGCGTCGAGTTGTTCGTTGTAGTCGCGGCTGCTGGCCAATACTTGTTCCAGTTCGCCGAGCTGGCGGCAGCGGCGCTGTTCGCCTTCGCCCACGCAGTAACTGCCGGCGCCGTAGTCGCCTTCCATCTTGGCGGCGATGCGGGTGAGTTCGGCGAGTTTGGCCGCATCGCGCGGTGCGGGCAGGGCGCTCATCAATTTCAGCAACTGCAGCGCGCGCGCGCTGTCGGCTGACATCGGTGTGCCGGCGTACTGCTTGGATTGTTCGATCCAGCGATCCAGCTGCGCCAGCGAGCGCTCGTTGGCCTTGGCCGCGAGCAATTGCGAATCGCCGTTGATATAGGTCGACGACAGCCACTGCGCGGCGGTGGTTTCCGGATAGGCCGCCTTGTATTGGGCGCTGATGCGCGCAACGAACTGGTCGGCGCTCTCCGCCGGCGCGGTCTTGGTCGCGACGGGTTTGGCCGGCGGTGCCGCATCCCGGCGGCAGGCCGACAAGCTCAGGGTGCCGACAGCCACAGCCAACGCCAGCAACAGCAAACGAGGATTCACGGGTGGTCCTTGCAGTGAAGTCCGGCGAAGGCTAGAGCGCACCGGGTTTCAGGGCAAGGGGCAGCACCCGCCACGCATCCACTGTGGCGGTCTAGCTGCAGGCGCTGCCGATCAGCGCAGCGTCGTCGTGCCTGTGCACTTGGCGAACAGATCGCGCTCGGACGCGTAGACGCTGGTCTTGACCTGCATCAACCCCAGTACCGACGAGAACAGCGCGTCCTGATCGGTGTATTGCCCTGCACGATGGCGCAGGCAGGCTTCATCCAGGCCGCGATCGCGCGCGAACTCCGGCGAGAACCACATCACCATCGGCACATGGGTCTGCTCCTTGGGCGCAATGGCATACGGCACGCCATGCAGATACAGGCCTTTTTCGCCGAGCGATTCGCCGTGATCGGAGAGATAGATCATCGCTGTGTCGTAGTCCTGCAGACCGCGCAGGGTGTAGATGGCCTGATTGAGGAAATGGTCGGTGTACAGGAGCGAATTGTCGTAGGCGTTGACGATGTCCTGGCGGCTGCAGCTGCCCAGATCTGCGGTCTTGCAGACGGGCTTGAAGCGTTCGAACTGCGCCGGGTAACGTTCGAAGTAACTCGGCCCGTGGCTACCCAGTTGATGCAGCACCACCACGCGGTCGCCAGGCTTGGCGCGCACCTGCGCGGCCAGGTCGCTCAGCAAAATCTCGTCCATGCAGCGGCCATCGGCGCACAGACCCGGTGTGGTCGCATCGTCCAGCGTCTGGAGCTCCAACCCGTCGCACACGCCCTTGCAGCCGGACTGGTTGTCGCGCCATAGCGTCGAAATACCGGCGTGTTCCAGCACGTGCAGGAACGACTGATGGCTGCGAATCATGTCCTCGTTGTAATCGCGACGCCCGTACGGCGAGAACATGCAGGGCACCGAGACCTCGGTGCTGGTGCCGCACGAATGCATGTCCGGGAAGTTGATCACCCCGGTCTGCGCCAGCTCCGGCGTGGTCTGGCGGGCATAGCCGTTGAGGCCCCAGTTCTGCGCGCGTGCGGTTTCACCCAGCACCACCAGCAACAGACGCGGGCGGCTGCCCGGCGCACGCGGAGTGGCCGTGGCGTCGTGTTCGATCGGCTGCTTGGGCGCGCGCTTCATCGGCGAATCGGATTTGAGATTCTGCCGCAGTGCCACGATGTAATTGATCGGCGTGGCCAGGTAGCGCACTTCGCGATGGTTGCGCATCAATGCGGAAATATCCTGCGATGACAGCATGGTGCCCGCAGCACCTACCAGCGCCACGACCAGCAGAAAACCTGCCCGCACTAGGAACGCCTTGCCCACGCTGCGCGCGCGCAGACGCGTGCGCCATAGCAGCGCGCTCGGGATCAGGAAGTAGCACAGCAGCGGCAGGATCAGGCCCGGCGTGAGCAGCTCACGCGATTCCTTGTGATCGGTATGCAGCACGTTGCGCAGCATGTCCGCATCCAGATAGACGTTGTAGCTGTCCATGTAGTGCGCGGCCAGGGCGGTGGTAAACAGCAACAGCGTCAGCAGCGGCTTTGCATTCCAGCGCCACACCACGATGCCCAACAGCAGCGCATGCACGGCCACCAGCAACGCCATCAACGAGATGCCAAATCCAATGCTGCCCGGATGCGTGGCCATGGCCGTGCGCCAGAAGAGCTGATTGCAGACGAATGCAAAAAATAAACTCGACAGCAGTACCAGCGCTTCGGTCGACACTGTCGGCCGCGTACTCCACGTCAGCGCCCGCAGGCCACTGCGCCTGCGCGGTTCCGGTAACCAGGTACTCATGCTGCGTTCCCCGTTAGCAACATCAAGCCAAGTACGCGACGCGGCCGTTGCAGCATCACGCAGTACAGTGCAAGTGCGCTCACCCAACACACTGCCAACGACCACAGGTCGTGCGAGAGAAAATGCGCGCCGCGCAGTTGTTGTGCAACACCGAAAATGAGACCTGCGGCCAACCCTATGAACAAACCTGCAAACCGCCATGCAGGACGGAGCGCGAGCGCGCAAAAATACAGCGCCACCCACGCATAGCCGGCACTGGCATGACCGGCGGGAAAGCAACCGGAGGCGGCAATACCGTGACGCGATTCAAACAGACCGATCATCGCTTGCGTACCGCCGTAGCGGCTCAGGTCCCACGGGCAATCCATCGCCGTCCACGACTTGAGCATCGACACCAGCGAGGTCGACAGTGCGACCGATGCGGCCAGGTAGGTCAGCGGCCAGCGCAGCACCTTCAGGCGTGGCCTGCACCAGGCGACAATGGCCAGGACCAGCACGCCGACGCCGGCAGCCGTGCTCAACCATTTACCAACGCGGTGGATCACGCCACTGGTGAACCAATGGTCCTTGAGCAGCCAGTGGCCGCCTTCCACCCGATACAGCACATCGGCAATCCATTGGTCGCCACCGGCGCCCATCAACAGTGCACTCGCCAGCAGCACGCAGGCCAGCGGCAGCCACAGATGGCGCACAAAGAAGTGCGCCTCCAGACCGCTGGCGGTATGCGCCACGGTTGGCACGTGGCTGGGAAGCGTTGTCATCGAGATGTCGGCCTGTGTCAATGTACGACATCTTCGAAACCCGGATGTCGGAAAGCGGTCGGACCGGAGTTGCTCGGCCGTTAATCTTACAACAAGCGTTCAGTCAGCATCGCCTTCGCTACCGGTTGGTTCGGCGTCGGACGCAGTGGAGATGCAACCGGCATGCCATGCCGTGCCCGGCAGCAATTCCCATTGATTGCGATTGGACTCGCCGATCGCGATGCGTTGCGCCGGATCGATGCATGCCGGTACCGCCTGCTTGAGCACGAACAGCCAGCGGGTGTGCGGCGATTGCGCGAGCCATGGGCCGGCCTTGGTCCATTGCTCCTCCCAGCTCGCCTTGAAGCCGAAGTCGGTCACCGGGCGATCGGCCTGCAGCAGGTTCTGTTCGCGCCAGGCCAGCATGCCCAGCTCTGCGTCCGGGCCGATGCGCTGGCCCACGCGCTGCATCAACCGTGCGGACGAGCTATACGGATCCAGCGCCGGCATTAGACCCAGGCCGTACACCGTCCACAGCGCGGTGGTCATCACCACCAACGCGATCCCCGCGCGTCTGCCACGCGACCATGTCGTCGCGGCCACGCCGACCACGCCCAGGCCGATCAACCAGAAGCCAACCCACTGCAGCGAGGCGAGCTCCATGCCGCGCTTGACTGCGGTGTTTTCGGCCCAGTGCAGATGCAGCGCAATGCCGCCGCCCAGCACCAGGCCAGCGACGGCAAGCAGCAGCACATACCCGGTCAGCAGCATCCGCACGCCGCGCTGGCGCAACAGCCCGGCCAGCAAGGGCGCCGCGGCAATGCACAGCGCCGGCAGCATCGGGAAGATGTAAACCTCGCGCTTGCCCGGGCTGGCGCTGAAGAACAGCAGCACCAACACGCTCCAGGCCAGCAGCAGCACATAGCGTGGGTCGCCGCGCCGTAGTCGCCGCCACCAGGCTGGCAGCAAGCACGGCAACAACAGGCAGCCTGGCAGCCACAACGTGGCGATCACCTGCAGGTAGTACCAGAACGGTTTGACGTGATGCCAGGCATGCGCGTAGCGCGTACCGGTCTGCTTGAACAACAGTTCGTGTGCATAGGCGTGCAACTGCGGGTCGTCGCTGTGCAGCAGCGCAATGCACAGCGGACCCAACCACACTGCAGTGCCCGCCACGAAGGCCGGCAGCACCAGCAACCAGCTACGTCCTGCCTGCGCACGCGCCGGCAACACGCTCACATGTGTGCGTCGCAGCGCCATCCACGGCAGCAACAGCAGCAGCGGCAGAAAGCCGACGCCCTTGGTCACCGTGCCGACACCGGCGGCAAACAGGCCCAGCGTCCATGCGCGCCAGTCCGGCCCGCGCAGCAGGTGGCGCAACATTCCCCACAACGACAGGGTGGTCAGTGCCACCAGCACCATGTCGATCTGCGCACGCTTGGCCATCAGGCCGAACTGCAGCACGGTGAACAAGGCCAGCACTGCATAGGCCGCCACGCGCCGATTCCACAGCCGGCGCGCGATATCCCAGGTCAGCCACAACGTGGCCAGCGCGGCCAGCAGCGACGGCAGCAGGAAGGCCACCGGCCAGTGCGGTATCGCCGCGTAGGTCGCTGCCTGCAACCACATGAACACCGGTGGTTTTTCGGCGTACAACTCGCTGCCACGGTGCGGCAACAGCCACTGACCGGTCTGGACCATGGCGCGTGCAGCCAGCACGAAGCGCGGTTCGTCCGGCGGGTTGGGCTGGCGCATGCCCAGACCGGCCAGCAGGCTGACAACGATCAACAGCACTGCCGCCAGCAGCGCGCGCTGGCGGGATGGCGAGGCAGCGATGGCAGGCGACACGCGCACGCCCTGAGTAAATGCGGGAACACACTATCTTGCAAGTGGGTCGGAAATTTGTCGAAGCAGAGCGCGCCGCATGCAGGGTGGCAGCGCAGGCATCGCAGTTGCGCGGGGGATTCGAGCGCAACCGATGGGAAGGCCGTACCGGCGATACCGGCCGTGTTTGGTTGGCCTCGGTTAGGATGCGCACACCGTGCCTGCTGGGCCGCCCCGGAACCCCGCTCATGCGGCTGCTGGTCATTGAAGACAACCGCAATATGGTTGCCAACCTGTTCGACTACTTCGAAGCGCGCGGGTATACCCTGGACGCTGCGCCCGACGGCATCACCGGCCTGCACCTGGCCACCACCCACCACTACGACGCCCTGATCCTTGACTGGATGATGCCGCGCATGGATGGGCCGGAAGTGCTGCGCCGGCTGCGCGAACAGCACCAATCCGAGCTGCCGGTGATCATGCTCACCGCGCGCGACGAACTGCCGGACAAGATCGCCGGCTTCCGCGCCGGCGCCGACGACTACCTGACCAAACCCTTTGCACTGCCCGAGCTGGAAGTGCGTATCGAAGCCTTGCTGGCCCGCGCGCATGGCCGTCGTCGCGGCAAGCTGCTGCAAGTGGCCGACCTGCGGCTGGACCTGGCCACCCTGGAGGCCACCCGCGCCGGCCAGGTGCTGCATCTGTATCCGGCGTGCCGCAAGTTGCTCGAAGTGCTGATGCAGGCCAGCCCGGCGGCGGTGACGCGGCAACGCCTGGAGCAGTCGCTGTGGGACGACGACCCGCCCGACGGCGACATGCTGCGCTCGCATATCTACGAGCTACGCCGCAGCGTGGACGGCCCGTTCGCAGAAAAACTGATCCACACCTTGCCGCGACTCGGCTACCGGCTGGCGCAGCTGTATGCGGCCGAGGCGCCTGGCGCGGGCGACAGCAGCGATGTCTAAACAGCGCCCCTTGGGTCTCCGCGTGCTGGTGTGGTTGTTCGGCTACACGCTGTTGATGACGCTGGCGGTGTTCGGCACTGCGCAGTACCTGCACGAACGCGCCGAACACGGCGTGTGGCGCTCGTTGCTGAATTCCGAGCTCGACAGCATTCTCGAGCGCAGCGTGCAGAACCCGGATTACCACTGGCAGGACTCGGACACCTTGCGGCTGTATCACATCGACGACGTCGCGCGCGCACCACCGGTCTTGCGCACCCTGCCTCCGGGCTTGCACGACGGCCTGGAAATCGCCGGCCGCCAGAGTGCAGTGATGGTGCGCGACACCGCGCATGCCGGCCGCCTGGCGCTGGTGCTGGACATCACCGATTTCGAAGCGCTGGAAAAATTCCTGACCCGCTGGATGCTGGCCGCGGGCATCGCGTTGATCGGCATCACCTTGCTGATGGGCACTTATGCGATGGCTCGGCTGGTGCGCCCGCTGGTTGAACTGGCGCGCGATATCGGCGGCTTGCGTCCGGAGCAGCGCGCGCAGCAGATTGCGGTCGGGGCGCAAGGCAGTGCCGAGCTGTACGTGATTGCCGATGCGCTCAACGATTATCTTGAGCGCAACAGCCAGTTCGTGGACCGCGAACGCGCCTTCATCGACAGCGCCAGCCACGAATTGCGCACGCCCATCGCAGTGATCGGCAATGCGGTGGAGTTGGCGCTGGATCAACCCGGCACGCCGCCGGCGGTACGCCATCAACTGCAGCGCATCGCGCAGACCAGTGCCTCGGTCGAACAGTTGATCACCTTGCTGCTGGTGCTGGCCAAGGACCCGGGCCGGCTCGTGCGCAGCGGCGATTCGTTGCGGCTGGACAAACTGCTGCCGGATATCGTGGCCGACCACACGCATCTGTGCGCCGACAAGGATCTGCAACTGGTCCTGGAGGAGCCGCTGCCGCCGTGCAGCTTGGTCGCGCCGGTCGCCATCGTGCAGACCGCCATCGGTAACCTGCTGCGCAACGCCATCGAAAACAGTGATCGCGGCATCATCCGCATCTCGCTATCGGCGCCCGGTGTCGTCCGCATCGCTGACCCGGGCCACGGCATGACGCCGGAAGAGATCAGCGCCATCTACATGCGTCTGGCACGCGGCAACGCACGCCAGGGCAGTGGCATCGGGCTGGAATTGATCGGGCGGTTATGCGAACACCTGGGCTGGCATCTGCAACTGGATTCCAACGCAGGGCAGGGCACGGTGGCGACGCTGGATATGTCCGGCGCTACTGCCACGGCTCGCTAAAAGCGTCGATGAACCAACTGCGCTCGCTGCCTGGCCGCGGGCTTGGTGCTGCATGTAGCACGCGTCCACCAGGATTCTTGCGCGCTTCATCCACGCATGCCTGACGACTGCCCGCCACGGTTCGGTTGCCGCTCAAACGCTCAGCGCAGGATCACGCAGGCAACAAGCCGCGTGCGTCCAGCCAGCTGCGCGCATTCTCCGCGTCCTGCTCGAACCAGGCGCGCGTGGAGCCCAGTCGATACGTATAGCCCCAGCTGTCCATGTCGGCCATCAGGCGCGCGCTGCCCACGCCGGGCAACTGCTGGGCCAGCAGGATCTGCAGGTAACAGGTCGCGTCTTCTTCATCCACCGAATCGGTGGCGTCCGTATGCACCGCGGCGCGTTTTTCCGGGGGCAGCACGATTAGATGTCCTGCTTCGTGCAGGAGCGAATGCACCGGCGTGTCGTCGCGCACATACACATCGCAGCCGATGATGCCGGCTTCCGGTTCGCCCCAGAAACTGCCGGGAATCGCTGCGCCAGCGTCCACACGACGCAGGCGCAAGCCATAGCGCGCGAGCAGGGCAGCAGGTGCGTCCAGGCCGATATCGGCCACGCACAGAACATCGCTAGAAGTGGGTGTAGCACTAGGGGCGGTGGTCACACACAATCGCTCGCGGTCGGGTCACAGGCAACAACGGCACCGTGCGAACGCGGTGCCGTTGTTGGCGCTTACTTGTCGCCGTCTTCCGGCAAGGCGACCGAGATATCCAGCACGTCGTGTTCGCCATCCTTGACCAGATCCACACGGACCGCATCTGCATCGATGTTGACGTACTTCTTGATCACTTCCAGCAATTCGCGCTGCATCAGCGGCAGATAGTCCGGCCCGCCGCGGTGGTTGCGCTCCTGCGCAATGATGATCTGCAGGCGGTTCTTGGCAGTCTCGGCGGTGTTCTTCTTGCTCTTGAGAAAATCGAGCAGGCCCATGCTTAGCCTCCGAACAGCTTGCTGAAGAAGCCTTTCTTCTCCACGGATGTGAATCGCATCGGGCGCTCCTCGCCCATGATGCGGGCGACTGCGTCGTCATACGCCTGGCCGGCCGGGGATTCGGCATCCAGGATCACCGGCTCGCCCTTGTTGGAGGCGTTGAGCACGTCGCCGGATTCGGGAATGACGCCGATCGCCTTCAGGCCCAGCACTTCTTCCACGTCGGTGATGCTGAGCATCTCGCCGCCTTCCACGCGGCCCGGGCTGTAGCGGGTCAGTAGCAGGAACGCCGGCACGGCCTTGCCTTCCTCGGCCTTGCGGGTCTTGGAATCGAGCAGGCCGATGATGCGATCGGAGTCGCGCACCGACGACACTTCCGGGTTCACCACCACCACCGCGCGGTCGGCGAAATACATCGCCAGGAACGCGCCTTTTTCGATACCGGCCGGCGAATCGCAGACGATGTAGTCGAAGCCGTCGGCAGCCAGGTCCTTGAGCACCTTTTCCACGCCTTCCTGGGTCAGCGCGTCCTTGTCGCGGGTCTGCGAGGCCGCCAGCACGTACAGGTTGTCGAACCGCTTGTCCTTGATCAGCGACTGCTTGAGGGTTGCTTCGCCGTGCACGACATTGACGAAGTCGTACACCACGCGCCGCTCGCAGCCCATGATCAGGTCCAGGTTGCGCAGGCCGACGTCGAAGTCGATGACCGCAACTTTCTTGCCGCGCTTTGCCAGCCCGCAGGCCAGGCTTGCGCTGGTGGTGGTCTTGCCGACGCCGCCCTTGCCGGAGGTGACTACGATGATTTCAGCCAAAGGATTTCTCCGAATATTTCTGTGGTTGGGCCGCGTCAATCAAGCGCAGCGATCTTGATCTGATCCTGCTCCAGCCAGACCTGGACGGCCTTGCCACGCAGGTCCATGGGAACATCGTCCAGCACCTTGTAGTTGCCAGCGATGGCAACCAGTTCGGCGTGGAAGTCGCGGCAGAAGATGCGCGCGTCGGGGTTGCCCTGCGCGCCGGCCAGAGCGCGGCCACGCAGGGTACCGTAGATATGGATGCTGCCGTCGGCGATGACCTCGGCCCCGGCACCGACCGTACTGAGTACGGTCAGGTCGCAGTTCTCCGCATACAACTGCTGGCCCGAACGCACCGCGGTGCGTTGCATCCGGCCCGGGGCCGGTCGCGCGGCAGGCGGTGCCGGTTCGGCACGTGCGGGCGGCGGCGGTGGCGGGCTCACCCCCGCCGACTCGTACTGGGCGCGGAATTTGGCCAGCAACGGCACACCCAACTGCTGGGACAGCAGGTCGATCTCGCTGGTGCCGTAGGCCAGCGCTACCGGCAGCACACCGGCTTCGTGCAGGCCGTCCAGCAGCGCCTTGGCGGTGGCCAGGTCCGGCACCTGCGACAGTCCGCCGAAATCCAGAATCACCGCGGCACGGCCGAACAACTTGGGTGCGCGGGTCACGCGCTCACGCATTTCCTGCACCAGCCGCGGCACGTCCAGCGTGCGCACGCGCAGGTTGGCGATGCCCACCTGGCCGATCTTGAGTTCGCCGGCCTGTTCAAAATCCACATTCACACTTGCCACTACTTCAGCTCCGCGTCGATGGGTTGGCGGTGGCGGCATGACGCGGCCGGCCCACCCAAGGCAAGTCTTCGGGCAACTTGCCGCCATAGGTCTCTTTGATCCAGGGATAGCTGCACATGTCCTTCATCAGCATGCTGGCGCGCACTTCCACATCGACCATGGTGTTCTGGCCAACCGCGCGGAAGCCGAAGCTGCCATGGAACAGCAAGGCCGCATCGGCGCCGTGGTCCAGGAACACCTCGCAGGCCAGCTGCGGGTAACGCAGCTCGGTATAGCTCTGCACATCGGCATATAACGCGCGACCGACACCGCCGCCGCGGCGGCGGCTGGCGACCACAATGCGGTCGATGTAGAAGAATTCCGGGTAAAGGTCCCGGAACCAGGCGAAATTGCTGCTGTCGTGGGCACTGCCGCTGCCGAATCCGACCAGAAACCCGGCCAGGTTGCCGTCGCGCTCGGCGACGCGGAAATATTCGGCCTGCTCGTAGAAACGTTGCAGTTTGGTTGAATCCAGCGGCAGGATCGCCAGTCCGGCATTGTTGTTCAGGGCCAGGACGGAATCGAGCTCGTGCTCGCGCACATCGCGGATGACGATCGACATTGGGGCTCCGTGGGGTAACGCGTCGACCCGAAATCGGATCTGCGTTGGATTATTACATGCGGGGCCTGAAGCGGCGACCCAGCGCACGCGATCGGTCCGGCGCGCGGCATGCATCCGTATGCATCGCCGCGCAGCACTCCCGCCTCTGCTGCTACCACAGCCGCTGAGCCCATCCGCGTCCACCTGCCGCATGCATGACTTCCGGCAAGAGGGCAGCGCGGTCGCTTACGCCTAAGATGCGGACATGTTGGGATATCTCAGTCATACGCGCGTCCTGCGCTTCGCCGGCCTGTTCACCTGGGCGATGATCGTCATGCCGTTGGTGTATACGTACTGGCCGCCGGCCGAAGAGGGCGACCACCGCAGCGTGGCCGAGGCGGTGATGATGTCGGCGTTCTTCATTGGCTTCGGTGCCAGCTACTTCTGGCTGACCCGCGGTTTGAACAGCGGCGGTCACGCGCACTGGTACGACCGGCTGATCCTGCTGCTGCTCACCATCTGCGCGCTGGCGGTGAGCTATCTCAGTGGAACCGGGCTTGGCAGCATCCTGATGATGGTGGCGGCCGGGGTGATCCCGTGGCTGCTGCCGCTGCGCGTGGGCGTGCTGTGGCTGGTGCTGAGTCAGTTGGCGGTGCTGCCGGTGTTCTACTACCTGCGCCCGGACTTCACCCTGTTTGCCGCGCTGATGCAGTCGTTGCTGTACGGCGGCTTTTCGATGTTCATCTTCGTCACCAGCCTGGTGGCGCGTCAGCAGACCGATGCGCGCGAAGAACAGCGCCGGCTCAACGCCGAGCTGCGCGCCACCCGCGCGCTGCTGGCCGAAAGCGCACGCATCAACGAGCGCACCCGCATCTCGCGCGAACTGCACGACCTGCTCGGCCATCACCTCACCGCGCTCAGTCTCAATCTGGAAGTGGCCGGCCATATCACCGAGGGCCAGGCGCAGGAACATGTGCGCCAGGCGCATACGCTGGCCAAATTGTTGCTCACCGATGTGCGCGAGGCGGTCAGCCATCTGCGCGACAGCGGCGCGATCGACCTGGAAGCGGCGCTGCGCCCGCTGGTCACCCAGGTGCCGTCGCTGGATATCCATCTGGATATCGCCCAGCCGCTGACCCTGGACGACCCCGAGCGCGCCCACGTGTTGCTGCGCTGTACCCAGGAAATCATCACCAATGCGGTGCGCCATGCCGGCGCGCGCAACTTGTGGATTCAGGTGCGCCGCGACGCCGATACGGTGCTGATCGACGCGCGCGACGACGGCCACGGCGCCGATGCGGTCGCCCCCGGCAACGGGCTGCGCGGCATGCACGAGCGGCTGAACCAGTATGGTGGGAAGCTTGAGATCCAAACCCGGCGGGGTGACGGCTTCGGCCTGCGCATCGCTGTTCCAGGCGCGCCGGCCCTGATGCCTGCGGCCGTGACCCAAGGAGTGTTGTGATGATCCGTGTGTGCCTGGTCGACGATCAAACCCTGGTGCGCCAGGGGATCCGCTCGCTGTTGGCGCTGGACGACGGGATCGAAGTGGTGGCCGAGGCCTCCGACGGCAAGCAGGCGGTGGAGCAGATTCCGCAGATCCAGCCGGACGTGGTGCTGATGGACATGCGCATGCCGGTGATGTCCGGCCTGGAAGCGCTGCAGATGCTCTCGCGTAACGGCACGCTGCCGCCGACGATCATCCTGACCACCTTCGACGACGACCAGCTGGTGCTGGCCGGGCTCAAGGCCGGCGCCAAGGGCTATCTGCTCAAGGACGTCTCGCTGGAACAGCTGGTTGGCGCCATTCGTACCGTGGCCGACGGCGGCTCGCTGGTGCAGCCGGCGGTGACCCAGCGCCTGCTGTCGGGCCTGGAACATATGCGCAACGAGTTCGTCAGCCTGGATCGGCCCGATCCGCTCACCGACCGCGAGACCGAGATCCTGCGGTTGATGGCGAGCGGATTTTCCAACAAGGAAATCGCCAACTCGCTGGGCGTGGCCGAGGGCACCATCAAGAACCACGTCTCCAACATTCTCTCCAAGCTCGGCGTACGCGACCGCACTCGCGCGGTGCTGAAGGCGTTCGAGTTGCAGTTGGTGTGAGGTTGGCGCGCCGCCGCTGACCTCGATGTGCGCGTGCCGGCGGCAGGGCGGGGAATCGCATTCAGGGCGCCGCCGCCCCGTTCAAGCCGCGCTATGGGGCCGTGCAATGCCGCACGGCAAATGCGACATCACACACCCGCAGCGCGCGATGTGCATGATAGCGGCGCGCAATCGCTCAAACCCTTGTGCAGGTTGGGATTGCGCATCCCCCACGCGTCGTGTTGCGCGATGAATGACACCGTAAGACCGCGCTACCCGTCGCACAACTGAACATCTTTCTCGAAGCCTGCTAGGATGGTGGCTTCGCTTCACTCAACCCGGCCGTGGGATCGGCCCCGGAGACCTCCTGAATGACCCGTATTATCGAGTTCCTGATCGCCTTGGGGATCGTGGCTGGCTTGTTTGTCGTGGTGGGCTTGGTGTTGCCCTCGGAGCGGCAGATGTCCGAGAGTGTTGAGACCAACCGCAGAATGACGATTGTTTACGACACAGTGAACAGCTTCCGTCGTTTCAAGGATTGGAACCCGCTCGTGCTGCGTGACCCGAAGATCCAGCTGAAGCTGGCCGGCCCGGAAGAGGGCAAGGGTGCACGCGTCGAATACAGCTCCACCGAGGGCTATATCGGTAACGGCAGCTGGGAGATCACCAACAGCGTCAAGAACGAGCGTGTTGAGATCGCGATCGAAGATCCCACCAAGGGCTACGACAAGGTCACCAATTTCACCCTGGTGCCGACCGGCAAGAACAACAAGAACGTCAAGATCACCCAGGACTACAGCGTCAAGTACGGCTGGAACCTGTTCGGGCGTTATGCCGGCCTGTACGTCAGTCGCCACGTGGGCGACGACCTGAAGCTGGGTCTGTCGCGGCTTGCGACCGTACTGGCCACTGTTCCGAACTTCGACTACCGCGCTGAGCTCGACGGCAAGCCGGTGTTGAGCGACCTCAAGATCGTCGATGTGCCAACCGAGGACCTGTTGGTCGTCACCGCGGGCAACATCGATCGTGACAATGAGACGATCAAGAAGTCGATCAAGGACAACCAGGAGTGGATCAAGCGCGTCATGGATTCCAACGGCCTTGAGGCGGCTGGTCCGGTGCGCATCGTGACCACTGACTTTGCCTCCGACAAGTACGCGTTCGACGTCGTGCAGCCGGTGCGCAAGCGCGCTGGTGGCGCTCCGAAGACCGACGCCAAGGCAGACACCGCCAAGGCCGACGCCAAGAAGGACGGCGCTGCTGCCGCTGCACCGGTCGATGCAACGCCAGTGGCTGCAACGGGCGACGAGCTGAAGCTCAACATCCCCTCTGAAGCACCGGTGAAGTACCAGCGCGTTCCGGCGCACCGTTCGGCATTTGCGACCTATGCAGGTCACATGGCCGGTCTGGATGCAGTGCGTAACTCGCTGCGTGCATGGGCTGTCACCAGCGGCATGGATGTGACCGATCGTCCGTACGAAGCCTGGAAGGGTGGTGTGGACAAGTCGTTCACACAGGACGGCACGTACGACGTCTATTGGGCCATCAAGTAATCGTCTCAGCACGATGACCTGATCCAGACCGAAAACGCGCCGCAGCCCTGCGGCGCGTTTTTTTTGCGCTACGGCGCTGCCATGGAAGTTGCCTGCATGTCGTTGCTCGATCGTCGTAAGAAACACGCTTCGCTGCTGGCGTTCTGCGGCGGCCTGTTGGCTGCGACTGCCGTCGGTCTGTCGGCCTACGCCTCGCACGGCGTGGCTGATGCACTGGTGCAGTCGCGACTGCAACTGGCGGCGCTGTATGCATTTGGCCATGGCGCGGTGCTCACCGTGCTGGGTGCTACCGAAACGCGCGCGCTTGGCCAGGTAGGCTTGTACTTGCTATTGCTCGGCACCTTGCTGTTCGCCGGTAGCCTGGTTGGCGGTGCGTTGCTGCATTGGCCGACCAGCCTGGCGCCGATTGGCGGGAGTGGCCTGATGCTGGGCTGGGTGGTGCTGGCCATCGGCGCCTTGAGACACTGAGCATGCCGCGCCACGCCCGCGGATTCGATGTGGAGGCTGCGTTCGCGCATCTTGCTCGGCGTGACCGCGCGTTGGGCGCGTGGATGAAGCGCATCGGCGCGATCGCCCCGCAGCCGGGGTGGCGCAAACCGTTTGATCCGGTGGATGCGCTGGCGCGCGCGATTCTGTTTCAGCAGCTCAGCGGCAAGGCGGCTTCGACCATCGTGGCGCGGGTGAAAGTGGCGATCGGCGCGCAGCGGCTGCATGCCGATACGCTCGGTCGCATCGACGATGCAGCACTGCGTGCCTGCGGCGTTTCCGGTAACAAGGCGCTGGCCCTGCGCGATCTGGTGCGGCGCGAAAGCGCAGGTGAGATACCGTCGCTACGCAGGCTCGCTTTCATGGAGGACAACGCCATCGTCGACGCGCTGGTGCCGGTGCGCGGCATCGGCCGCTGGACGGTGGAGATGATGCTGATGTTCCGCCTGGGCCGCCCGGATCTGCTGCCCATCGACGACCTGGGCGTGCGCAAAGGTGCGCAGCGCGTGGACAAGCAGGAGCATATGCCCACCCCCAAGGAGCTGGCCGTTCGTGGCGAACGCTGGGGCCCATACCGCACCTACGCCGCGTTCTATCTGTGGAAAATCGCCGACTTCAGCGTGGCGACGAACGTGCCGACACCGCGTTCGCAGGAGTAGCGCGCTCGCACGCGGGGCCGACGCGACGGTCGGTTGTGTCGCGTCGCATGAGGTGCCGCCGACTTACGCTGCCGACCAACGCCAGTGCCACGGCTCGTAGACGATGCCATGCGGGTTGTCGCGTGGATAACTCAGGCGGTAGCCGAACGCGTTCGCGTTGTTGCGCAACCAGGCGAATGCAGGCGTGGTTGCGAAGGATTCCTCGGCCGGCGGTTCGCCCGGTGTGCCGATGTCCAGGGCGTCGCCGCTGTGATGTTCGCTGAAACCTGGCGCGGCGTTGACCGCCAGAATCTGCTCAAGGGTGAGCCCGCGCGCGCGCTTGCGCTCGAAGATGCCCAGTTGGTAGTCGTGGCTGCGGTAGCCGGAGATCGCATCGAGCACGATGTCCGCGCGCAGCGCAGCCGCGCGCAGCTGTCGCCATGCACGCGCAGCGCCGGCACTGAGCCACAGCGGACGACCGAAGCGATCGCGCCCGCCAAACTGCAGGGCAACCGGTTCGGCGATCAGTTGCAGACCGGTCTGCTCAGCATAGTCGTTTGCAGCGAGTCCCAGTTGGCTCAGTCGGCGCTGCAATCCGTCGATCGCAAGCACGTCGTCGAGGACTTGGCCGGCGCGGCCACTGGCGGTCTGCAGACGGTCCAACGCGTCATCCAGGCCCGGCTCGCGTGCCAGCCGCGGGATCAACGGCATCATGCCTTGTGGCAGATGCGCCGCCAGATAGCGCCCATCGCGCTTACGTCGCAATAGCCAATCGGCCTGCGCCAGCACGCGCGCATCCGCGTTGCCGCGCGCGCGCAACAGATCGGCCGGCCACAGTTCGATCGTGCTGGTATTGAGGAGCAGACGTGGGCAATTGCGCATCCGCCCAGCTTAGCCGGTGCTGGGTGAGGGCTGCCAGTGCGCAGTGCGGTGAGCGCTTGCATGCGTCCACGGAGAGTTCGACCGAGACTGGAGCAGTCGCCCTTTCGCCATCAATCACGCTTGAACGCATTCAAGGGCCGGAGTCTTTCTCAGCCTGCGGCTTCGGCAGTCGCCCGGCCTTGCGCAGTGCATCCCGCAGCACGTACGCGATCTGTGCATTGAGGCTGCGCAATTCATCGTCGGCCCAGCGCTGCACGGCGGCCAACACATCGGCGTTGATACGCAGCGGGTAGGCCTTTTTTTCGCTCATTCGCCGTCTCTGCCGCTGCCGTGCCGGCGCAGGTGCATCACCATCGACACGATCAGCACGTTGACGCCGATGATCATGCCGATCACCACCGCATAGATGCCGGCGCGATTGTCGCCAGCCAAATACAGGCACGCGGCGCCGACCAGGATCACTAGGCTGATCAGCGCCCAGCGCAGGCCCAGGCCGCGTGCGCGGTCGTCATCGTCCGCGCCGATAGACGCGGCGATCACCAGCGCGGGCACGCCGGAAAGCGCAACCACCAGGGGCACCATGACATTCATCGATTTGCCTCAATACAGCGAGCCGGCGTTGACCACCGGTTGGGTCCCACGATCAGAACACAACACGGTGAGCAGGTTGCTGACCATATGCGCCTTGCGCTCTTGGTCCAACTGCACCACGCCGTTCTTCTGCAGTTCCGATAGCGCCATTTCGACCATGCCCACGGCGCCAGCAACGATGCGCGAGCGTGCGGCAATCACGGCATTGGCTTGCTGACGCTGCAGCATGGCCTGGGCGATTTCCGGTGCGTAGGCAAGGTGGCTGATGCGCGCTTCGATCACGTCCACGCCTGCCTGAGTGAGGCGCTCGTCCAGATGGCGTTTGAGCTGCTCGCTGATCTCGGCCGGATGACTGCGCAGCGAGATCTGGTCGTCCTCGTGCTGGTCGTACGGATAGCTGGCCGCCATCGCGCGCAGCGTCGCCAAGGCCGGCGCCTGCGACGAGAACGACGGGAATGCCGGGTAACGAACCGATCGTCTTCTCTATTCGTGAGGGCGAGTCCTTGTGGAGTTGGAAAACCATATCAATATGATATCAGGCAAGCAGCAGTCGTTCGTCCGGCGTCGGCCTTGGCAGCCGTTAGAATGGCGCCCCCCTTCGTTCTGGACTGCGCCCATGACCACCCTTGGCACCCCGCTGTCGCCTTCCGCCACCCGCGTGCTGCTGCTGGGCTCTGGTGAGCTGGGCAAGGAAGTGGCGATTGAACTGCAGCGTTTCGGCGTGGAAGTGATCGCGGCCGACCGCTACGCCAATGCGCCGGCGATGCAGGTGGCGCATCGCTCGCACGTGCTGGATATGCTCGACCCCGCAGCGCTGCGCGTGCTGATCGCCAGCGAGCGGCCGCATGTGATCGTGCCGGAGATCGAAGCGATCCATACCGAAACACTGGTGGCACTGGAACGCGAGCAGGGCCAGAAAGTCATCCCCGCTGCGCGTGCCGCACGCCTGACCATGGACCGCGAAGGCATCCGTCGGCTGGCTGCCGAAACGCTGGGCCTGCCGACCTCGCCGTATCGCTTCGTCGACACCGCTGCCGACTACCGCGAGGCGATTGCGGCAGTGGGCCTGCCATGCGTGGTCAAGCCGGTGATGTCGTCCTCGGGCAAGGGCCAGAGCACCTTGCGCAGCGAAGCCGATATCGATGCGGCGTGGGAGTACGCGCAGACCGGAGGGCGTGCCGGCGCCGGCCGCTGCATCGTCGAAGGCTTTATCGATTTCGATTACGAAATCACCTTGCTCACCGTGCGCCATGCCGGTGGCACCTCGTACTGCGATCCCATCGGACATTGGCAGCAGGACGGCGACTATCGCGAAAGCTGGCAGCCGCAGCCGATGTCGGCCGCTGCATTGCGCCGCTCGCAGGAGATCGCCAAGGCCATCACCGACGATCTCGGCGGCTGGGGCCTGTTCGGCGTGGAATTGTTCGTCAAGGGCGACGAAGTGTGGTTCAGCGAAGTGTCGCCGCGCCCGCACGACACCGGTCTGGTCACGCTGGTCTCGCAGGAACTGAGCGAATTCGCGCTGCACGCCCGCGCCATTCTTGGCCTGCCGGTGGGCGCAGAAGACGGCGGCGTGATCGGTCAGAGCGGCCCCTCCGCATCCTGCGCGTTGCTGGCGCACGGCAATGGCGTGCCGGTGTTCGACAACGTGGCCGACGCGCTACGCGATCCGAACACCGCATTGCGCCTGTTCGGTAAACCCCGCGTGGATGGTCATCGCCGCGTCGGTGTCACCCTGGCGCGCGCGGACAGCATCGATGCTGCGCGCGAGAAGGCGCGTGTGGCGGCGGCTGCGCTGGGGATACAACTGACTGCCTGAGCTTGCGGCCGACTCGCACTGGTGCAGCGGCAGGATTGCTGCATTGACCATTTAGGGCACCTCGAAGAACCAGGTCGGAGCCGATGCAGCGCATGCATGGCGCTGACTATAGCTTTCGAAATATCAGCAATCTGCCATGTTCGGCCATGCTCTCAGCTTGCCGATGCAACGCGCGATGCGCTCTTCCGGTTTGCGGCATTCATCCCGGCCGCATCCCGGCCTGCTGCAATCGCGCCAGACGCAGCAGGTGATGGCCGGCAACCTTCAACCCGATCACCCCCTTCGCACGTGCCAAGCCGAGCGTGCGTAGGCACTTGCCACCTTGGTGCATCAGTCGCGCGAACGCGTGCTCGACAAACACCCGATCTTTGGCGATGCGCTGATTGCGACGCTGCTGCGCCCGGCTCAATGGGTTGCCGCGTGTACCGTTGTGCTGGATATCCACGCGATATCCCTCTTCCTTCAAGCGAGCTTTAGGGTCTCGATCGGCATAAGCGCCATCGACACGAATCGTGCGGGCGGTATTACCCGCATCCAGCAACCGCTCGAAGTGCCGCCTGTCATGCACGATCGCGCCGCTGACATCGTGTACGCGCATGCCGCCGAACTTGCTGCGCCACAGGGAGTACGAGGCCTCACTGAAGCCATGCCGATGGCAGAGATCCTTGATCGGCATGCCGGCCTCGGCTTCGCGCAGGAAGCCGATGATCTGCTCTTCGGAAAAACGCTTCTTCACGTCCAATCTCCTCGGGATAGGGAATTGGACTCCAAACTGAGGTGCTACTCAAACTCGGGCGGACGTCGGGCACACGGTGGAGTACCGCTAAGACCTGCGCGACCAGGTGGTCGAGGTGACGATCAACGACGACGCGCCCATCGCCATCGAGCGCGACGCGCTGGGCCGGCGCGTGTTCAAGCGCAACCCGACCCATACTACTTCGCGTGGCGGCGCCAGATAGTGCAGCGACGTGGCGCCCATGGCCGCAATGGCGAGGAATCGCTTGCGATGCGCCGCGTCAGTGCGCCGGGCAGGCCGGATCTTTGCCGGTGAGCGCTGCGCAGATATTTTTGCGGCACTCCAGGCCAGCCATCGTGTTGGCGTCGGGACATTGACGCAGTTGGCTCTGCACGTTGGAGCTGGTCGACGCCGAGCGCGAGCCGATTGCGTCGAATGCCGCGTCGGTCTCGGTCGCGTTCTTACTGTCATTGGCCTGGATCTTCGCGATCAGCGAATCAATCGAGTCTTGTTTTGCCGTCGGCTTTTCGTCGCGCTTGATGATGCCCATCAGTGTGGCCAGCAGGTCGCTGCTGTCGTCCTGTACGTGCTTGCCGCTGGCCGGCGCAGCGCGTGGTTTGCGCTGCGAGGCGGCCGCAGCCGGCTTGGCTGGCGCAGTCGCGGCGCTGGTGGTGCTGGCGGATGCGGCGCGGGGCAATCCGTCGACGGCGTGGGTCGGATCGCTGACGGCGTTGTCGTCTACGATCATTGCGCCGCCCGGCGCCGGTGTTGTGGCGGTGGTGCCGGTGCCGGCGGCCGTTGCGGGATTGGCCGGAGAGACGGTGTCGGTTGCCGGTACGGTGGTGTAGGCGTCGAACTCGGCGTCGGCCTCGGCACGTCCGGCATTCCAGCGCAGCGCCGTGAACGCCGCGCCCAGCAGCGCCACTCCGAGGACGGCGATCAGCACCAAGCGGGTGCGGTGGGTCCGCGGCGCCTTGTTGACACGGACGCTGGATGGCGCGCTGGTTGCGCGGCCTTCCATATCGGCCAAAATGCGCCCGGAGCCGAGTGGCTGGGTCTGTCCCCGGCCCGAAAGAAGACTCGGTCGATTTAATCGGCCATTATTCAAGTGCAATCCAGCCCTTGTTCGGCGAGCGCCGGGGATTTGTCTATCTTCATTCTAGTGCTTGGCGCCGGCCCGTCAACCGCACAGGAATCATCAGCATAATCAGGAGGATGTAGTGGCAGTCGTCGTTGCGGGCGTGGTGATCTTCCTGCTGGTGGTGTCTATCGCCTGCTGGCTGCTGTTGTTTCCGGAGGCGCTGGAGCGGGTGCAGGCCTGGTTAGGCGAGCGCCTGCGCGGCCTTCGGCAAGGCGCCGGGCGGGTCGGCCAGCGCGTGGGCCGCAGCGCTGGCGGAGTCGGCGAGGGGGTGCGCGGCGGGATCGGCGGGGTGACGGATTTCTTTCGGCGCCATCGCTGGGTCATCCTGTGCGCGACGCTGCTCTTGCTGTTGCCGCCGAGCGTGATCCTGCTGGTCCGGCAGAACGTGGTGCTGGAGGATTTCCGTGCCGACGACATGAATGAATCCAGCAGCATGGTGGCGCAACTGCTGCGCGGCGAACGCTTGGTGCCGCCGCTGGCGCCGCCGCCGGAGGTATTCACCACCGAGGAGATCCGCCGCACCCGCCCGGAGATCGTCACCGCGGACCGGCGCTGGGAAAGCATCGACGCCGACCTGCAACAGCGCGTGCTCGCGATCTACGAGGTCATGCGTCGCCAGTACGGCTACGAAATGGTGCTAGTGGAGGGCTATCGCAGCCCGGAGCGCCAGGCCGAGTTGATGGGCGGCGGCCGTGCCACCCGCGCCGGCTCTTGGCAGAGCTGCCACCAGTATGGCCTGGCGGTGGACAGCGCGCCGCTGCGCGACGGCAAGCTGCAGTGGGACATGGGCGATCCGTGGACCAGACGCGCCTACTTCCTCTACGGCGAGCTTGCGCAGCAGGCCGGGCTGGAGTGGGGCGGCAGCTGGCGCAGTATCAAGGACTACGTGCATCTGGAGAAGCTGGACGCCTGCCGCAGCGCCCGCGCCGCCAAGCGCGCTGAATTGGCCCAAGGGTGAGCCGTGGCTGAACTCCTGCTATCTTCTCCTGCGTGGCGGCGATCGCGTCCCACGGGGGGGATGGCGGCGACGGACCGGCCCCGGCACAAAGACCATGGAGGCAATACTTATGTCACGACCTTTTATTGTTGTAGGCGATCAGCTCGATCATGGCGGGCGCGTGGTCACAGGTTCGGCCGAAACCGATGTGGACGGCAAGCCGGTGGCGCGTATCGGCGACAAGGTGGTGTGCAACGTGCACGGTCAGACCGAGATCGCCAGCGGGGACGCCACGGTGATGATCGACGGCAAGCCGGTGGCTCGGCACGGCGACAAGACCGCCTGCGGGGGTATACTTATCTCCACTCAGGGAACGACTGGCATCGGATGACGACGCGAGGTAATTCGGCTCCCGTCGATGCCTAATCCACTCATGGAACGAGGATGCTAATGTCCGGAATTTTTCGGAACCTGTTGTCGGCCGCCGCGTTTTTCGGTGTGGCGTGGGGCGGTTCGATCTTCTATTGGCGCAGCAGCGGCACCGCGCCCAACGGCATGCAGATGCTGATGTATCTGGGCATCCTGCCAGCCGGCCTGCTGGGCGGCAGCTGGCTGCTGCGCGATATGGGGTGGCGCGCGCTGGCGCGCGCCGGCGACAGCGCTGCGGCCAAGGCCACCGAACCCAACGATTCCAAGGCGGCCGCGGTGAGTTCGTCTTCGGCGCCTGAGGCGCTGGCGCCGACTGCCGGCGCCGCGCCGGCAGTGCTTGCCGGTGCGCTGAACCTGGCCTTGGGCCAGCAACCGCAAGCCATCCTCGCGCTGCGCGGCAATCTGCCGTGGCCTGGGTTGCACAAGCAGTTCCGCGACCGGGACGGGCTGCCGGTCTTCGTCGTGCAGGTGCCGGAACTGGATGCGCCCGCTGCGACCGCGGCGATGCTCGCCTCGGTCGCAGCGGGCGCCGACGCCAACGAAGGCCCGTTGGAGCATCACAAGCGTGCCATCGCTCTGCTCGAACCGGTCGCCGAGGCGCTGTTGCTGGAGGCTGCGCAGGCGCTGCCGCCGCTGTCCGAGCCCCAGGACCGCGTGGTGGCCGGGCTGCGTCACCGGGTCGAGGCGCAGGTGCAGAACGTGCTGCGCATCGAGCTGTGGTTGCCCGCGGACTGGCCCGCTTCGCTGCACAAGGCAGTGGGCGACTGGGTGCTGGCGTCCGCCAGCGAACATGGCCTGGATCCGCGACGTTTCGCCGTGGAGGTGATCCCGATGGCGGGTGCCGACGATGCATGGTCGCGGCTGCAACACCTGGCGCGCGGCGCGCAGTCGCCGGTGGATGGCTGGCAGCTGGTCATGGCCTGCCATTCGGCGATCGACCAGACACAGCTCGAGCACATGCTCGAAAGCGGGCGGCTGATGACGCGCCGTTCGCCTGATGGACGCGTACCTGGCGAGGGCGCCAGTGGGGTCTTGCTGGCCAGCGGACCGGGCGCTTCCGGCGACGTGGTGCTGCATCCGCTGCAGCGCGCCCGGGTGCCGCTGGACGGCAGCGTCAAGGCCAGTGCGCGGCTGAGCGGCGAACTGGCGGCGCAGACCCTGCAGCGCGCCGCGCTCGCGCCCACCCACGTGGACTTGGTGCTCAGCGACGCCGACCACCGCGCCGTCCTGGCGGCCGAGGTCGCCGCCGCTGCCGCGCTGGTCTGCCCCGATCTGGATACCGCCTTGCAGTGCCTGCCGCTGGCCACCGCCACCGGCGATCTGGCCGCGGTGCAACCGCTGGCGATGCTCGCGCTTGCCCATGCCCATGTCGCCGCCGAGCAACATGCGGCACTGATGCTGAGTGTGGATCAGGCAGGTCTGCGCATCGCTACACTCATCAGTCCCCGTGTTTCCCCCCAGCCAGATACCGACGTCGGCGCCTTGCCTGCGTCCGCCGCCTAACCGGAACAGCACCCGATGTTCAGCAATCTCAGGTATTACCTTCGCGATTACCGTCTCTGGATGATTCTCGGCTTGCTCGCCGCCGCCGCAGTCGCCTACTTCGGCACCGAGGGCTTGCGCGAAATTGGCCTGTGGGCGGCGGCGGTGCTGGTGGTCTGTCTGACGATATGGCTGCTGGTGTGGATCGTGCGCCGGATCATCGCGCGCCGCGCTGCGCGCAGCCTGGATGCGATGGTGCAAGGCGAAGCCGATCGCGCGGTCGCCGCCGCGCAGCCGGCCAACCGCGCCGACACCGAAGCGCTGCGCTCGCGCATGTTAGAGGCGGTCAAGGCGATCAAGTCCTCGCGCCTGGGCGTGCTCAAGGGCAAGGCGGCGCTGTACGAACTGCCGTGGTACGTGATCATTGGCAATCCTGCGGCTGGCAAGAGCACCGCGATCCTCAATTCCGGGTTGCAGTTCCCGTTCGAGGACAATCGCGGCAACGTGATCCAGGGCATCGGTGGCACGCGCAATTGCGATTGGTACTTCACCATGACCGGTATCGTGCTTGATACCGCCGGTCGGTATTCGGTCAGTGTCGAAGACCGCCTGGAATGGCTCACCTTTCTCGCGCTGCTGAAAAAGCACCGGCCGCGCGCGCCGATCAACGGCATCATCATCGCCGCCAGCATCGCCGAACTGTCCGGTAGCAAGCCCGAGTTCGCGATCGAGCTGGCCAAGAACCTGCGCCAGCGCGTGCAGGAAATCACCCAGCGCCTGGAAGTGTTCGCGCCGGTGTACGTGGTGTTTACCAAGGCCGACCTGATCGCCGGCTTCTCCGAATTCTTCCACAATCTGGATCCGTCCGAGCGCGAGAACGTGTGGGGTGCGACCCTGCCCTACGATCCGACCGCCAATACCGATGCGCTGGCCGCCTTCGACACTCATTTCGACGAACTGGCCGAAGGCCTCAAGGAAATGAGCCTGGCGCACATGGCGATGCAGCGTGGGCGTCAGGTGTCGCCGGGCCTGCTGACACTGCCGCTGGAGTTCGTCGGCATCAAACCGGCGCTGCGCACCTTCATCGCCACGCTGTTCGAAGAAAACCCCTATCAGTTCAAGCCGGTGTTCCGCGGTTTCTACTTCAGCAGCGCGTTGCAGGAAGGCCATTCCGTGCACCACGCCTCCGAGCGGGTGAGCCGCCAGTTCGCGCTGCAGGCGCGTGCGCAATCCGGCGAAGCGGTGCCGTCGGGACAGACCGCTTACTTCCTGAAAGACCTGTTCCGCAAGGTCATCTTCACCGACAAACAGCTCGTCCGGCAGTACTCCAGCCCGCACCAGAACCGCCTGCGCTACGGTGTCTTCCTCGGTGGCGTCGCCGTGCTGGCGTTGGCGCTGGGTCTGTGGACCTGGTCGTACACCACCAACGTGCAACTGGTGAACAACGCCACCAAGGATCTGGATCAGGCCGTGCGCGTGCAGGCCAACCGGGTCGACTTGCAATCGCGCATCGACGCGCTGCTGCTGTTGCAGGATCGGCTCGAGCAGCTGGACCGCTACAAGCAAAAGGGCGGCATCACCTCCGGGCTGGGCCTGTACCAGGGCGGCAACATCCGCAAGAAGCTGCTGGCCGAGTACTACAACGGCATGCGCCAGGTGATGCTTGAGCCGACCACCGCCAATCTGGAGTCGTTCCTGGGGCAAGTGGTCAGCGAGCGCGACAGGCTCGGCAAGGCGGCCGGCCCGCAGCAGGCCGCGCAGCAAGACAGCGTGCTGTATCAGGACGCGTCGCCGACCGATACCAACGACGCCTACAACGCGCTGAAGACCTACCTGATGCTGGGCAACCGCAAGCACGTGGAGAGCGCGCACCTGACGCAGCAGCTGACCCTGTTCTGGCGCGGCTGGCTGGACGCCAATCGCGGCCAGATGACCCGCGAGGAGATGACCCGCGCGGCCGAGAAGCTGATGACGTTCTACGTCGCCCAGGCCGAAGATGCGCAGTGGCCGCAGGTGCAGACCAAGGTCACCCTGGTCAACGACAGCCGCGAGGCGCTGACCCGGGTGATGAAGGGCCAGCCGGCGATGCAACGCGTATTCGCGCAGATCAAGGCGCGCGCGGCGGCGCGCTTCCCCACGGTGACGGTCAACGCGCTGATCGGCGAGGAAGCCAACAGCGGCGCGATCACCGGCAGCTATGCCATTTCCGGGGCGTTCTCGCGCGAGGCGTGGGAAGAATACGTCAAGGACGCGATCAAGGAAGCGGCCAATACGCAGCTCAGCACCACCGACTGGGTCCTGGACACGAGCGAGCAGAGCGACCTGTCGCTGGCCGGCAGCCCTGAGCACGTCGCGCGCGAACTGGTGACGGCGTACAAGCAGGAATACGCCAAGGAGTGGCGCAAGTTCATCCAGGGGATCAGCGTGGCGCCGTTCCATGGCTTCGACCAGGCGCTGTCGCGGATGAATCGCATCGGCGATCCGGCCAACTCGCCGTTGCGCAAGCTGCTGGAAAAGATCGACGAGCAGACCATCTGGGACAACCCGATGGCCGACGCCTTATCGAAGAAGGCGTCCGGCGGGGTCGTCGCCTGGTTCCAGCGGGTGATCCTGCGCCGCGATCCGGCCGAAGCCGGCAAAGCTGAGCAGCAGCCGGTCGGCCCGATCGGCAAGACCTTCGAGGGCCTGGCGCGGCTGATGACCAAGCGCACGGACCAGCCGGCGGTCATTGATGCCTACTTCGACAAGTTGGCCAAGTTGCGCACGCGCATGAACGCGATCAAGAACCAGGGCCAGATCGGCGTCGGCGCGCGCAAGCTGATGCAGGACACCTTCAGCAACGAAGGCTCCGAACTCAGCGCCGCGCTGACCCTGGTGGACGAGCAGATGCTGACCGGGCTGGATGAAACCCAGCGCGACGCGATGCGTCCGCTGTTGCTGCGTCCGTTGACCCAGACCTTCGCCGCGCTGGTGCCGCCGACTGAGAACGAGATCAACCGGGTGTGGGCGGCGCAGGTCTACGAACCGTTCCGTAACGGCATCGGCCAGCGCTATCCGTTCAACCTCAACACGGACGTGGATGCCGCCCCCGGCGACGTGGCTGCGATCTTCGGCGCCAGCGGCGCGATCGCCGCGTTCAACAAGGACGCACTCGGCACCTTGGTGATCCAGCGCGGCAACCTGCTCGAATCGCGGCGTTGGGCGGGCATCGGCATCACCTTGTCCAGCGAACTGGTGGCCAACTACGGCAACTGGGTCAGCGGCCAGTCCGGCGCGGTGGCCAAGGACGTCAGCATCTTCGAGCTCCTGCCGATGCCGGCGGTAGGCGCGATCGAATACACCATCGACATCTCTGGCCAGACGCTGCGCTACCGCAACACCCCGCCGCAGTGGATGACCATGCAGTGGCCGAACGCCGGTGCGGTGCCCGGTGCCAAGATCACCGCGGTCACCAGCGACGGGCGCAGCGTCGAGATGTTCAATGCGCCTGGCGACAATGGCCTTGGCCGCTTGATCAAGGCAGCCGCCCAGGAACCCGTGGACGATGCCACCCGTCGCTTCACCTGGAGCGACCAAGGCGTGTCCATCAGCGTGCAGATGCGCATCGTGCAGAGTGCCGGCAAGGCTACCGGGGGGGGCGACTGGCAGCGTGGCCTGCAACTTCCGGCGACGGTGGCCGGTAGCCCGACAACCGTCGGTGCCGATGCGCCAGCGGCCGCTGCGCCGCCCGGTTCGGTTCCGGCGGGTGCGTCCGCACAAGAAGGTGGCCAATGAGTCGCGAAGTCAGTGTAGGCGTCTCCTACTTCGGCAAGGTACCTTCCCGCGGCGATTTCGTGCGCGCGGCCGACAACCATCAACTGCTCGGCTGGCTCGACCGCTGGGCGGGTCTGAGCGTGGATCTGCTGAGCCAGAACCCGGACTGGAAGCGGCTCTACGACGAAGCGCCCGACATCCACTACGCGTTCCTGGGCTCGCGCAGCAAGATGGTGCTGTGCGGGCATTTCCAGCCCAGTCGCGATGCGTCGCAGCGCCGCTTCCCGTTGCTGTCGGCGGTCCGTCTGGAGGCCAGCGAGCCGCTGTCGTTCATCGCCCGCAGTCCGCTTGCGATGTCCAAGGTCTGGTCCGGGCTGTCGCGGATGGCCAAGCAGGCGATGGTCGCGGACGATGCCGGCCCGGCGCTCACCGCGCTCGCCGACACCCGCTACACGCTGAGCACCGACGCGTCGGCGTACAACGCCACCTTCAACGACTTCCTCGATATCCAGACGGTCGGCTCGATCGAGGCTTTGCTGCGCACGGCCGGCCATCCCGACGTGTCGTTGAAGAAACTGCTGCCGGCACTGGGCCTGCTGCTGCAGCCGATCCTCGCCGGCGGCAACGTGTCGGTGGACAAGGCGCTGGAGCTTCCGCTGGTGCAGGACGCGCTGTACCGGCCGCTGCTGGCCGCGTTCTGGCTGGACATCGTCGCCTGCTTCGTTGCGCGCGGCGATTTCGAACTGGCGGTGCTGATCCGCAACGATGCTGCACCGCGCATGCTGATCGGCTTCAACGGTGCCGACCACCAGGCGCTGCGCGCAGCGCTGGACCCACGCGAGGCCGGTGATTTCCTGATCCGCGTCCAGGACGCCGATTGGGTCGAGGACTACATGCACAGCGATTACAACCTCAACAAGCTAGCCAGCTATCTGGATCGGGACGACCTGGCGTTGAAGACGGCCCGCAAGTTGTTCGGCGAGATTTTCCTGGGGACATGAATATGCGACACCTGAGTGCCAGAACCCTCGCCCTGAGTGGCCTGATAACCGCGTTCGCCGCCTCCGCCCAGGTCGCCGCGCCTGCCGCCACGCCTGCCGCCACGCCTGCCACGGGCGGTGTCGGCGAACGCCCGGTGATCGTGGAGGGCGTGGTGCCGGATCAGGCCACCAAGGTCCGCATCCTGAATAACCTGCGTGACACCTACGGCAGTGCCCGCATCGTCGATCGGGTGCAGGTCGAGTCGATTCCCTCGCCGCCGAACTGGGGCGAGTACGTCGCCAAGATGGTGTCGCCAGGACTCAAGCGCGTGGCTGCAGGCAAGCTCGAGGTCAACGGCCAGGCGGTGCGGATCAGCGGGCAGGTAGTCAACGAAGCGCAGCGGCAACAGGTCGCCAGTGACCTTAGCCTGGCCAGCAACACCTCCTACACGGTGACCAACAGCCTCAAGCTCGGCGGCTCGGAACAGGGCGTGCTGGACCAGACGCTGGGCAACCGCATCATCGAGTTCCAGAGTGGCAGCTCGCGGCTGACGCCGCTGGGCATGCGCATCCTCGACGAGATGGTGGAAAAGATGTCGCAGATGAAGGACGCGCGCTTCCTGATCATCGGCCACACCGACAATGTCGGCCAACGCGAGAGCAACCTCGCGCTGAGCCAGGCGCGCGCGCAGGCGGTGAAGGACTACATAGTGCAGAAGGGCATCGACGGTGCGCGCATGAACGTGCAGGGCAAGGGCCCCGACCAACCGGTGGCCGATAACGCCAGCCCGGACGGGCGTGCGCGCAACCGGCGTATCCAGTTCAAGATCCAGTAGGCGCCTGTGAGGCCGTCCCGCGCGACGCGCGGGGACGGGGCGGGTTCGTAACCTACTGCTCCAGGTTCTGGTTGACGTCCAGCATCTCTTCCATCTGGTTGAGGACGCTGCCGTCTTTGATAACCCGCTTCAACCACACGTGCAGCGGCATCTCGCCCCAGCGCGCGGCTTTTTCGGCCAAGTAGGCGACGGGGCTGTGCGGTTCGGTACGCCGGAAGAATTCGGCGACCTGACGCAGCTGCGCCAACGCTTCCTTGCGGGTGGTCGGTGCGCCGCCCGGCTCGCGTGGCGCCGGCGGCGGCGCCGACGGCGCGTCCTTGTTCGCGGCCGGGCCGAACCCGATGCCCGGCATGTCGTGCGGGCCGGCTTCGGCCTCGCCATCCAGCAGTAGCCCAGCATCGCGGGCGAACCGCGCCACGGTGCGCTGCAGGTGTTCCACCTGCTCGCGCACCGCGCTGAAGCTGGGTCCGTCGATGCCTAGGCGATCGTCCACCGCCGCCTGTAGCGACTGCAGCGCTTCGGCGCAATTGAGTAGCGCATCGACCAACTGCCGGTAGAAATCGTGAGGCGTATCGCGCCGTACGGCCTCGAGCAGGTCCAGGCTGGGCTGGCCTTCGTCGTCGCCGGATCCGGCATTGGCGCTGCGGGTATGCGCGGCCTCGAAAGCGTTGAGACCGAAACGGCCCTGCGGTCCCGAGGCGATCGGCACCGCGCGCAACCAATGCAGCGAATTGGTCAGCAGCCAGCTCAGGTTGCCGATGCGCTCTTCGTGGTCGCCATCGACGACCAGCGGGTGCACCTCGTCCCAGTACCGGTCGCATAGCCCGGCGATCAGCCGGTAACCCAGCGCCAGCCCGGCGAAGCCGTCGATCTGGGTGGTCGCCTCGGTCATCCAGCCGGCCAGGCGTAGGTCCTTGGTACGCGTCTGCAGCAGATCGCCGCACTGGCGGGCGACGCTGGACCAGTCCGCATACTTGATATCGGTCTGCCACTCGCCCTGGTCCAGGGTCGGATCGTCCGAGCGTCTGGCTTCCTGGATGCGATCGAACTCGATGGAGAAAGACAGGTCTTCGCCGGCCGGCTGATGGTCGGAAATCGGCGCCAGCAGGGCATCCAGATCCAGCATGGCAGTTCTCGTCGGTAAGGGGCGTTGGAGATTCTAGCGTGCCTTGATTGGGGCGGCGGGTCAGATTTCCCTGAAAAACCTGGCGGCGATGGAGCTGTCGCGCTACCTGCGGCGCGCGCTGTGCAGCGGCCTGCCGTCGGTTCCGGCGTGACACATGCGGTTGGCGCCGCCACGTCGTCGTCCCTAGGGGGGGAGGGGGGCGAGTCCGCTTGCCGGCGGCGTGGGCGCAAACCCTTGGTCTATATTGCCTTTGCGCAAGGAGCGACGCGCCGGTGCCAGCGCTGACCCTGTCATCGAAGATCCCCGGGCCGGCAAGCACGCGTGGACCACGCTGCCATCCTGGTCTATTGTTCGTGCCGTCCGGCGACTTTGCGCTGCCGTATACCGGGGGGAATTCCCACAGCGCGACCCGACGGATGCCACGGGGCGTTTTCGAATTGCAAATGCTGACAATGCAGACGGCGCAAGTGTGTCAAGGAAGCGGACTTCTTCATTTTTCCAAGGAGAGTGATCATGCGAACGCGTATTGCCAACTATTCGTCCGTGGCCTTCGTCGGCGCGTTGTGGGTGGCGCTGCTGCTGTTCGGCGTATTCGCGGCGGTATCGGTACATGAAGAGCGTGCGCGATCGCGTCGACGGCATCGGCGTGACGGCGATCCACCATGGAGAGGCCGGGTGTTCAGTCGCCGCCGCGCTGTCGCTGCTGACCGTCGGTTTGTGCAACGCGACGCCGTCTCTGCGCGCAAAAGGCGTCTGCGCGAAAGAACAGGCGCGGCAATGCCGGTACGTCGGCCGAGCCGCCAGGATTGCCCAAGCAGCACCGAACTGAGGGTGTGCCGCAGACGGGGGACCGTCATGCCCGCCGCAGCATTCGTCTGTTAAATTCGCCGTCCAGGGCCAGGAAACGATGTTGCCCGGGGCGCGATGGCCCGAGGACAGAGGTATTGTGATGGAAGCACTGAATGCATTGATGTTTCAGGGGGCCTTGCTGTCCGACAGCGGTCGCCTATACCGCTTGCAGCTGCCTGGCGGGGATGTCCAGGTGGTGGAGCGCTGGAGCGGGTCGGAACGGCTGAGCGGCGGTTTTGAGTGGTGGGTGGACGTGCTGAGCACGCAGGCGGGCTTGCCGCTGGAGGCGTGGCTGGGGCGGCGCGCGACGCTGTACAGCCGGCTGGCCGATGGCGATGAAAGCCCGCGCACGGGGCTGATCCACGACGCGTACGCACTGGGCAGCGACGGCGGGCTGGCGCGCTACCGGGTAGGCTTGGTGCCGTGGACGTGGTGGTTGTCGCAGGGCCGGCACAGCCGGGTATTCCAGGAACGCACGCTGGTGCAGATCGTGGAAGCGGTGTTCGCCGACTATGCGCCGATGGCAAGCTGGCAGTGGAGCGAGGAGACGAGCGCGTTCCTGGCCCAGGCGCGGCCGCGCAGCTACTGCGTGCAGTACCGCGAGAGCGACCTGGATTTCGTGCAGCGGCTGCTGGCCGAGGAAGG
>NZ_JBBYGR010000077.1:0-28927 GCF_038405005.1 Xanthomonas sp. JL1
ACAACGGCAAGGAGTTCGCCGATCATCGGCTCATTGCCGCCTGCTTGCAGAGCGATTTCTATTTCGCAGATCCGTACTGCGCATGGCAGCGCGGCAGCAACGAGAATGCCAACGGGTTGACACGCCAATACTTGCCACGACAGACCGATTTCAGCACCATCACCAATGCGCACCTGCGATGGATCGAGCAGCGGCTCTACAATCGTCCGCGCAAGATACTTGGATTCAAAACGCCCCTCGAAGTCTTCTCCGAGGAGGTCCTCAACAGCGTTGCGAATCAGAGTTGAATTCGCCCACAGAAAAGACCGAACGATTCATCCAGCTCCTGGAGTACGCGGACAGCCGCACCGAGATAGCGCTGAAGCACTTCTACAATTATTTGGACACGGCACGTCATTAGCTGTTGCTTACGCTCTTCTGGAGTGTCGGCACGTATTCGTGTAGAAGACCTTTGCTGAGAGCGAGTTAGCTCACTTTTGGCTGTTTTTTACACAAATCCCTGCCTCCCGTGGTTTCGGGGTATAACGCAACATTGCGCCAGCAGAAGCAGTGGTTCAACCTACCAACGAGGGAGCACTTTAATGGGTGACAAGACCGACAAGAACACAATCGCCTGGCTGGCTCAACCGGAGGAACATGATTATCCGGCTGCGCAGTCCTATCTCAATCTGCTGTATGACGACGCCCACTGCGCCAAGCTGGTGCGTACGCTGCACGCGGCACCCATGTCGGCCTTCAAGGCCAAGGACATCCTGCGCGCCAGCGGCCTCTCGCCGCTAGGAATGAGCAATGCACACGTGGAAAGGGACCTCAAAAAAATCCAGTCCGGCACCGCTCTGTCACCGCTGCTGCTAGTGCGCCAGGAAGGCCAGCGCACCGTAGTTGCCGACGGCTACCACCGTTTGTGCGCCGTCTATCGCTTAGACGAGGACGCTTCTATCCCTTGCAAGATCGTGTGAGCCGACCCTCGACCTGGCCCAGCTGCACGGTTGTCAGGCACGTACCCCATCATGTGATTGATGATGGAATGGGCCTCACTGACACCTTGGGTGGCAAGCTGTTGCATATGCTGGTCGATCTTCGTGGCCAGTCGGCGAAATTCGTTCATTCTCATATCCGTCACAAAAGACGCGCTGATTGCCCTTGGACAGCGAGAAGTGTCATCGCCTTCTTATCGAAGGAAACGAAGGTTTCCCCACCAAGCCAATTACCTTCGTAGGCAATGACGCCATCGGCAAAGTCACCGCCTGCGTCGAGCACCAGCAAACCGGCCTCCACGGCGGGTCGGTTCACTTCCACGTTGGCGGCGGCCAGTAGCGCCCGGATCGCGTCGGCCGCGTCAGATTGCTGGAAGCCATAGACGCGCAGTGTTGGCGATGGTCTCCCCACGACCGCGCAGATCGGTCGGCCGCGTTCCAGGTCGCTGACGACCACGCGAGAGTCATGGCCCTTGTGGATCGCGATCTCGTCGATGCCGATGGTACGCGGCGCCGGCGTCCCCGCCCGACGCAGCTGTTCGGCCATGTACAGTTTGGACAAGTCCTTGACCGTACTGTCGTGCAGCCGCTCCAGCTCGGCCACGGCTGTGTGGGTCATGCTCCGGCACAGATTGCCCACATGCAGCGCGAACCGCTCGGTGTAGCGCGGGTTCTTCGCCAGCCAGTCCAGTCGCTCTACGTGCACGCCGCCGCACCCCGGGCAATCGACCCGCCAGCGCTCGAACTCCACGTGCAGCGTCCAGCCGGCCACGCGCAGGTCACGGGCGCGACACAGGCGCTTGTCGTAGCGGCTGCGACACCGATGACCGCAGTTGGAGCACACGGCCGTTTTTTTCGGCGACGCAACGTCACGATCCGCGCCTTCGGGGCGCCGAACACGCCCTTGAGCGTGGACCGGGCAGCGAAGCCAGTGAAGGAAAACAACGGGCTCAGCCGACGGCCCGTCTTCATGCACACCACCGCCTCAACAAGTTCAGTACAGGATGCACCACCTTCTGGGGCGCCGGAAAGGGCTTGTTTCCAATGCTTGACGCAGCGTCAAGGGCCTCAAGGCACCCACACGAATCCGCGATGAGCCAGTTTTTGTTCCTCGCACTTCGCGCCATCTCGATCGTTCCAATCCGCATTGGTCGAGTGCGCGATGTCCTCACCGCTCGCGGGACACGCCGTGACTCCATCCGTGGGGGCTCGATGGCGGCATCCATGCCGCCAACGGTCCCGCAATCGGCGAGGGCACCGCACCAGACAGTTGGCTGGTGGCATGTCGAAGAGCGCGGACAGCGCGTTTCTGCTTGCTGTATTGAACGCTCTACGCGCAAACCAGCTTGACTGGCGCTTCCGCAGACAGAGCATGCATGCACTGTCTGCGCTTCAATCAAGGCGACGACTTGACCTCGGTCACCAAGGTCGGCAACTCCCACGCGCCGCCGGCAGCCACCAGGCGGCACAGGCCCGAGGTGGATGTGGACGTCGGTACGAAACGGCGGCCGTCCCAGGTCCACCTGGCATCGCTGTCGCAATCGCCCAGGCCGCTGCCTTTTTGCGACGACAGCAGGGTGGAACCATCGATGTCGCTTGCCTGTGTGGTCACCAGGGTTGGCATGAAAATGGTGCGCGTGCATTGAGGACCCGGACGCCGGTGCCGACGTTGTACGCGCCCATCCAGCAATCGGTAGAGACCAGCAGCTTGTCGGTGCTGAGCCGGGTGACGGTCAACGGTTCCTGCGCATCGCCGGCTTGCAGCCCGTTGCATTCTTCATCGGCCGGCAAGCTGGCGCGCAAGGCCTGAAACAGCGCGGGCAGTGTGCCGATGCGCGCATCGCCGGCCTGCGCTGCGGGGAGGTTGGCCGCGCGCACTTGCGGCACCGGCACTGCCGGCAGCACTTTGGTTTCGTCATGATCGCCCTTGCGTACCAACATACCGCGTGTGCCCAGCCGGTCCTGAAATGCGTCCATCTTCAGCAGCACTGCCGAGGCGCCGCGGTCGGACAGCGGCCAGCGTTCCCCACCGCCACAATCGTGCTGTTGCCGCGCAGCGCGGCTAGCACTGCGGTGACCTGCGCGGCACTCAGCGGCACGGTGCCGCTGCTGCGGTCCAGCGCCAGCTTGCCCAGAGCGCGTCGATCGATCCGCGGCGTCACGATGCCGGCATCTTGATCTCGTCGTACTGACCAAGCATCAACTCCGCCGTCACTGTCTGCCCAGCGCCGGCCGTGCGGGTCAGCAGCACAGATACCGGCAAGTGCTCGCCTTCATCGGCCTGATATCCGGCGGCGCGGCAGGTGCGGGTGTTGTCGCAGGCGATGGTCCAGTCAAGCCGAACAATGGCCGCAGCCAACGCACGCGCCGGATCACGGACTCATGCAGTGCCAGACAGCCGATCACTGTGGCGGCAATCACCAGTGCCGGTTCCAGCCAGGCGTTCAACTGCAACGGCATCAGCCAGTACAGCATCACGATGATCAGGCTCTGATGCAGGATGTACCAGGGGAACACCGCTTCGGTGCAATACGGCAGCCAGCGGAACGGGTGGTTCAAACGCTGCTTCGCCCAGCCCAGCAGAGTCAGCAGCGCCAGCCAGGTGTAAGCCGCGCGTGCGCCGTGTTCCAGCGTTTCCCATGGCAGGGCGGCCAGCACCTGCGGCAACTGCGCGGGCTGCACGTGCATGCCCAGATAACGAATGACCAGCTCGGTTGCGATGGTCAGCGCCGCGGCTACCAGTGTGAGCCAACGCAGTTGCACGGCCAGCTGCCAGAAGCGTGCGTTGCGTGCCAGCAGATAGCCCAATAAAAAGAGTGGGAACGATTCGGCATGCACAAACCAGTCGCCGACCAACGCATGGGTCGGTGGATGTCGCGGCATCACCCACATCACGCAGAACGCTTCCCACAGGATCGGCACTACCAGCAGGGCCGGCACCACAACCGAAGACGGAAGCCGCGGCAATGCCGGCAGCCGTAGCAGCTTGCTCAGTGATACCAGCACCATCAAGGCTGCGGTGTAGGGCAGCAGGTACGCCAGATACCACAAGTGATTCCAGGTGATGCCGTGTTTCCAGCCATCGAAACTGCCGGCCGGCCACGGGCGCACCTGCCAGTAACGCAGCAGGAAGCTACCGAAGCCGGTGGCGACCTTGCCGTTGCTCACGCCCTGGCAGTAGGCCTGCACTGCCACCACGACGAACATGCCGAACAGCAACGGCGGCAGCAATCGCCCGCAGCGACGCAACGCGAAGCGCCACGGCGTGGCCTGCGGCCGCGACAAGCCGATCGCGATGCCGGAGATCATGAACAGCAATGGCATCCGCCAGCGATTGAGCACGATCATCGGCCACTGCAACCACTCGGCCGTGTGCACGCTCTTGAGGTGGAAATCCCAGTCGGCTACATAGGCCATGCCCACGTGGTAGAGGATCAGCAGGGCGAAGGTGAAGATGCGCAAGGTATCGATATCGTGGCGGCGCTCGGTCATGGTTGGCGGCTGGTCGAAGAATGCATGCATCCTGCGCTGCGGCCTGCTCAATCGGTGATGTCAGGGGTGGAAACCCCGGCCCGCAGTGACCAGTGGTGCCAACCCAGGGACGAATGGGGGCGGCAGGGAGGGCGGTTTCGCCAGCTAGCGCAGGCCTCTATGATCGGCGCCTGCCAACTGTGGACATGTGCAATGCAATCGACCGGGCCGCGCCCGCCAATCATCCACCACCGGGCCGGCCGCGCCGCCATGCGCTGGGCCGTGGTGATCTGGTCGCTGGTGTTCTACCTGAGTGCACTGGGCAACGTCTGGACCGCCTGGCTTGCCGCGCGCCGCGATGGCCAACCCATCGTGGTGTGGCAGGTGCTGAGTTGGGAACTGAGTAGCGCCACGGCGGCGCTCATGCTGTTGCCGGCCGTGGTGTGGCTCTGCGCACGCTGGCCGCTGCATGCCGATGTCTGGGAACGACGCCTGCCAGCGTATGTGATCGCTGCACTGGGCTGGTGGCTGCTGCATGTCGCCGGCATGGTCGTGCTGCGCCTGCTGGTCTACGCACTGGCCGGCGCGCATTACGATTTCGGTGGCTGGCTGCAGTGGGTGTACGAGCTGTCCAAGGATCTGCGCACCTTTGCGCTGCTGGTGGCGGTACAGCATACGCTAGCCTGGTACGCGCGGCGCCGTCAGGGCGAGGCGCATCTGCTCGCCGCACCTGACGATGGTCCGCCAGTAGAGCCGCTGGAGCGCCCGGAGCGATTTCTGGTGCGCAAGTTGGGACGTGACTTCCTGGTCGCCACCGCCGATATCGAGTGGATCCAGGCCGCGGGCAATGACGTCAACCTGCATCTGCGCGGTCACGATTACCCGTTGCGCAGCACCATGGCCGCGATCGAGGCCAAACTGTACCCGGCCGTGTTAGTGCACATCCATCGCAGCTATCTGGTCAATCTGGGCCAAGTGCAGGCGATCGAACCGGTCGATTCCGGCGATGCGCGCGTGCATCTGCGCGACGCCACCGTGCTGCCGTGCAGTCGTAGCCACCTGGCCGGCTTGCGTGCGCATGCGGGGCAGGGCACCGCTGCGCCCAAGATCGACGCACTGGTGGCGTAAGTCGCTGCGACGGCGCCGCCCGGGGTGACCCGCGTCTGGTCCCGAATCCGTCCCAGCCCGCATTGTACTGGTGGATCGCAGTTGCTGAGACACCGATGCGCGATGGTGATTGCTCGCCGAGCCTGCGGTCGAGCACGGCAGCCAGGCACGTGCGCACTAACAGGTGCTGCAGCATGCGCGGCCACAGTTCCGCCGCGTTCCGCCGCCGCCGTCCGCTTGTTAAACTAGCCAGCTTGTTTGCCGGAAGTCCGTCATGATCGAAACCAATCCGATCCGCCAGCGCATCACCGATCTCAACGATCGCGTGCTCTCGCTCAGGGGGTATCTTTGACTACGACGTCAAGAAAGAGCGTCTAGAGGAAGTCAGTCGGGAGCTTGAGAGCCCCGACGTGTGGAACGACGCCGAGCGCGCGCAGGCCTTGGGCCGCGAGCGTTCGATGCTGGAAAAGACCGTGATCGGCATTGCCGATGTGCTGTCGGGCCTGGTCGATGCGGGTGACCTGCTGGAGCTGGCCGAGAGCGAACAGGACGAAGACACTGCATTGGCGGTGATCGCCGATCTGGACAAGTACCAGACCCATGTCGAGAAGCTGGAATTCGAGCGCATGTTCTCCGGCCAGATGGACGGCGCCAATGCGTTCGTCGACATCCAGGCCGGCGCCGGGGGCACCGAGGCGCAGGACTGGGCCGAAATCCTGTTGCGCATGTACCTGCGCTGGGCCGAGTCGCGCGGCTGGAAGACCGAGCTGATGGAAGTGTCCGGCGGCGAAGTCGCGGGCATCAAGTCGGCCACCGTCCGCATCGAAGGCGAGTACGCCTATGGCTGGTTGAAGACCGAGATCGGCGTGCACCGGCTGGTGCGCAAGTCGCCGTTCGACTCCGATAACCGCCGGCACACCAGCTTTACCTCGGTGTTCGTGTCGCCGGAAGTGGACGACAACATCGAGATCGACATCAATCCGGCCGACCTGCGTACCGACGTGTATCGCTCGTCCGGCGCCGGTGGTCAGCACGTCAACAAGACCGAATCGGCGGTACGTATCACGCACATCCCGACCAATACCGTGGTTGCCTGCCAGACCGGCCGCAGCCAGCACCAGAACCGCGACAACGCGATGAAGATGCTGGCGGCCAAGCTGTACGAGCTGGAAGTGCAGAAGCGCAATGTCGAGCGCGATGCGCTGGAAGCGACCAAGTCCGACATCGGCTGGGGCAGCCAGATCCGCAACTACGTGCTCGATCAGAGCCGCATCAAGGATCTGCGAACCGGCATCGAACGCAGCGACACGCAGAAAGTGCTGGACGGCGACCTGGACGAATTCGTCGAGGCCAGCCTGAAGGCCGGTCTCGCAGCGGGCTCCAAACGCCTGGATGCCTGACCGATGCGCCAAGTGGCCGTCGCGACGGCATCCTGGCGCAGCTCCGCAGTACCCGTGACGCAGCGGTGGTCATGCACTGCGGCTTCCGGTGACACGGATAACGCGTATCTTCGTCACACCGACATTGTAAAAGAGTGCCGGCGCCGCCGGTGCCTCATTCCCCACCGGGCACCCGCCCGACCCACAGCAGATCGATTCCCGCCATGACCGAGCAGATCCCCGCGCCGCAGCCCCCTGCCGACGAGAACAGCCTCATCGCCGAGCGCCGCGCGAAACTGGGCGCGTTGCGCGGCCAGGGCATCGCCTACCCGAACGACTTCGTCCGCGAGCACTTCGCCGGCGACCTGCAGGCCGAGTTCGCCGACGCCGATACCTGGACCCCCGACGCGCTGGAGGCCAGCGGTCGCACGGTCAAGATGGCCGGCCGCCTGATGGCCAAGCGGGTCATGGGCAAGGCCAGCTTTGCGCAGATCCAGGACGAGTCCGGGCGTGTGCAGCTGTTCCTGCAGGGCAATGTGCTCGGCGATGCCTACACCGCGTTCAAGGGCTGGGATGTCGGCGACATCGTGGCGGTGGAGGGCGGGCTCACCCGCACCAAGACCGGCGAACTGTCGGTCAAGGCCAGCGCGTTGCGCCTGCTGACCAAGTCGCTGCGCCCGCTGCCGGACAAGTGGCATGGCCTGTCGGACGTGGAGCAGCGCTACCGCCAGCGTTATGTCGACCTGATCGTGACCCCGGAAGCGCGCGAGGTCTTCATCAAGCGCTCCAAGATCATCCGCGCCATGCGCGCGTGGTTGGATGCGCGCCGCTTCCTGGAAGTGGAAACGCCGATGATGCATTACATCCCCGGCGGCGCCACGGCCAAGCCGTTCACCACCCACCACAACGCGCTGGACCTGGATCTGTACCTGCGCGTGGCGCCGGAGCTGTATCTCAAGCGTCTGGTGGTCGGTGGGCTGGAGCGCGTCTACGAGATCAACCGCAATTTCCGTAACGAGGGCGTGTCGACCCGGCACAACCCCGAGTTCACCATGCTCGAGCTCTACGAGGCCTATGCCACGTACCACGAGATCATGGACCTGACCGAGCAGGTGATCCGCGACACCGCGCAGTCGGTGTTGGGCACCACGCAGGTGAGCTGGGATGGCGCCGACATCGATTTGGCGCCGGCTTTTCGGCGCTGGCGCATGGATGAGGCCGTTCGCCACCATAATCCGGAGATCAGCGCGGCCGATTGCACCGATCGCGATGCGCTGTTGCGCCATTGCGAGCGCCTGAAGATCCGCGTCAAGCCGTCCTACGGCTGGGGCAAGCTGCTGCTGGAAATTTTCGAGGCCACCGTCGAACACACGCTGGTGCAGCCGACCTTCATCACCGACCACCCGGTCGAAGTGTCGCCGCTGGCGCGCTCCAGCGACACCGAGCCGGGCTATACCGACCGCTTCGAGCTCTTCATCAATGGCAAGGAGCTGGCCAACGGCTTCTCCGAGCTCAATGACCCCGAGGACCAGGCCGCACGCTTCCAGGCGCAGGTGCAGGCCAAGGACGGCGGTGACGACGAAGCGATGCATTTCGACGCCGACTACATCCGTGCGTTGGAGTACGGCATGCCGCCGACCGGCGGCCTGGGCATCGGTATCGACCGGCTGGTGATGCTGTTGACCGGCAGTACCTCGATCCGCGATGTCCTGCTGTTCCCGTATATGCGTCCGGAAGCCTAATTTTTTTGTGCTGTCGGTGTGCCGACGGCACACTTACTGCATATGCTAGTGCAGAGCCTCGAACAGCGTATTGTTCGGGAGAGTCGGCACAGGCGCCGGCGTCATCGCTTTTCCGTTCTCGAGAATAGAGGAGCAAACGCTATGCAGGATGTTTCAGGACGTCCGGGCGGCGCATTTTCGACGGATACATGGGTAAGCTGTGCGGAAAAGGCGGATATGGGATTGAACATCGTCATTGTCGATGACCAGATGTCTGCGCGGACGATGCTGCGCCATGTCATCGAGGACATCGCGCCGGAGCTCAAGGTCTACGATTTCGGCGATCCGCTCGACGCCTTGGCCTGGTGCGAAGCCGGGCGCGTGGATCTGTTGCTGCTGGACTACCGCATGCCCGGCATGGACGGTCTGGAATTCGCGCGGCGCCTGCGCCGGCTGCCCAGCCACCGCGATATTCCGATCATCCTGATCACCATCGTCGGCGATGAACCGATTCGTCAGGCGGCGCTGGAAGCGGGTGTGATCGACTTCCTCGTCAAGCCCATCCGCCCGCGCGAGCTCCGCGCGCGCTGCTCCAACTTGCTGCAGCTGCGCCAGCAGAGCGAAAGCGTCAAGCAACGCGCGTTGTCGCTGGAGCAGCGCTTGCTGGCCAGCATGAACGAGGTCGAAGAACGCGAGCGCGAAACCTTGTCGCGGTTGGCGCGCGCGATCGAATACCGCGACGCTGGCACCAGTGCGTTTCTCGAACGCATGTCTCATGTGGCGGGCCTGATTGCCGAGCAACTGGGGTTGTCGGAAGAAGAGGTGCGCATCATCGAGATGGCCGCACCGCTGCACGACATGGGCAAGATCGCCATTCCCGATTCGGTGTTGCTCAAGCCGGGCAAGCTCACTGACGACGAGATGAGCGTGATGAAACGCCATCCGCGTATCGGCTACGAGTTGCTCAGCGGTAGCCAGAACCGTTTCATCCAGGTGGGCGCGCTGATCGCGCTGCGCCATCACGAGCGTTATGACGGCACCGGTTATCCGGATGGCCTGGTCGGTGAGGCGATTCCGCTGGAAGCGCGCATCGTCGCAGTGGCCGACGTGTTCGACGCCCTGTTGTCGCCGCGCCCCTACAAAGAAGCCTGGACCGTGGACGCCGCGCTGGCCTACCTGTATGCCCAACGCGGCCGTCTGTTCGACCCGCGCTGCGTGGATGCGCTGTTGCGTGGCCGTGCGCAGCTGGAGCAGATCTGTGGCGAGTTCTCCACCGCATCGGCGCGACCCGGGGTGTGAGGTGAGGGCGGCGCCTGGTCAGCTGCGTGATCGCCCCATCCGGCGACCCTGCAGCGAGCATGGTCAGGCGTGCGTCGCGCTGCTCTGGAGCGCGATCGGCACCGCGCCGCGTTTCGGCAGTGAGGCTGTGCACATCTTGGTCATTGCCACGCTCAGCTTGGGTGCAATGTTGGCGTGGCAAGGTCATTATGGGGCATCGATTGCACGGCTGGGCGCGTTGACCTGCAGTCCTGTGACGTTGGTGCGTACGCTGCACGAGCCAGCCCAAGCATTATCCGGCCCGCGTTTGCTGCGGGTATCGGCGCTGCGCTGCAGCCACGGAAGGATCCCAACCCATTGACGCGAGAGTGCGTCTGAGGCGTCTATGAAGTCTCCACTGACATGGTTGAAACAACGTCTGTCAGGCCGGCCGGATACGGAACACGCGCAAAACCTGATCCGTATCATCATCACCACGTTGTTCATCTCCTACCTGGGTTGGCGCTACCACAACACCCACGGCGACACCTTGATGGCCACTTGGTTGATCCTGGTTGGCGAACTGGTGGTATCGCTGGCGCTCATGGTGGCGATCCTGCTACGGCCGCAGGTGTCGCACAGGCGGCGTCTGATCGCCATGCTGCTCGACTACACCTGCACCGGCGCGATCATGGCCATTCAGGGCGAACCGGCATCGCCGTTGTACGCGGTGTGCATGTGGGTGACCATCGGCAATGGCTTGCGCTACGGCAGCAACTATCTACGTGCCGCCACGGCGATGGCCAGCCTGAGTGTTCTCAGTGCCATCCTGATTTCGCCTTATTGGAAAGCCAATCCCTATTTGAGTTGGGGCTTGCTGCTGGGCTTGATTGCGGTGCCGCTGTACTTCGATTCGTTGTTGCGTGCGATGACGCGCGCGGTACGCGAAGCGCGGCATGCCAACCAGGCCAAGAGCCGTTTCCTGGCCAATATGAGTCACGAATTCCGCACCCCGTTGAATGGCTTGTCGGGCATGACCGAAGTGCTGGCCACCACGCGTCTGGATGTAGAGCAGAAGGAATGCCTGAATACCATCCAGGCCTCGGCGCGCAGTCTGCTGTCGCTGGTGGAAGAGGTGCTGGATATTTCCGCGATCGAGGCGGGCAAGATCCGTATCGATCGCCGCGATTTCTCGCTGCGCGACCTTATTGGCTCGGTCAACATGATCCTGCAGCCGCAGGCCAAGACGCGCGGACTGGATTACGGCACCGAGGTCGCCACCGACGTACCGGACCTGCTCAAGGGCGACACCGGCCATCTACGCCAGGTGTTGCTCAACTTATTGGGCAATGCGGTCAAGTTCACTGATCACGGGCATGTGCTGCTGCGGGTCGCGCGGCTCGCCGGCAATGGTGCCGACACGGTGCGGCTGCGTTTCGATGTCGAGGACAGCGGTATCGGCGTGCCGATGGACATGCGTCCGCGCATGTTCGAGGCGTTCGAGCAGGCGGACATGGGGTTGTCGCGCCGCTATGAAGGCACTGGCCTGGGTACCACGATCGCCAAGGGGCTGATCGAGGCCATGGGCGGCGCAATTGGCTATACCCCCAATCGCCCAAGCGGCAGCGTGTTCTGGTTCGAGTTGCAGCTGGAGATTGGCATCCTGGAGAAGGCTGCGCCGACGCGCACGCCGGTCGGCGTGCTGGAGACGCCCGACGAACTGGAACCCTCCAACGTCATTGCCTTCTCCAACCCGTTTCTGCGTCATCGCGCGCGCGTGCGCAGCATGCGCATGCTGGTGGCCGATGACCATGAAGCCAATCGTATGGTGTTGCAGCGATTGCTGGAGAAGGCCGGGCACAGGGTGATGTGCGTCAACGGTGCCGAGCAGGTATTGGACGCGATGGCCGACGAGGATTTCGATGCGGTGATTGTGGATCTCCACATGCCGGGCATGAGTGGACTGGACATGCTCAAGCAACTGCGCGTGATGCAAGCCAGCGGGATGCGCTACACCCCGGTGGTGGTGCTCAGCGCCGATGTCACACCCGAGGCGATCCGCGCGTGCGAGCAGGCCGGTGCCCGTGCGTTTCTGGCCAAGCCCGTGGTGGCTGCCAAGTTGCTCGACACGGTGGCTGAGCTTGCGGTCAGCACCCGTCCACTGGCGACGCAGGCTCCGGTCGTGCAGGCACCGACCAGTTTCGAAGGCGTGCTCGACGCCAGCGTGCTGGACGAACTTGCCGCGTTGGGCATGGGGGAAGAATTCGAACGTCAGTTCATTCGGCAATGTCTGGATGATGCACACAATTGTGTCGGTGCGATCGAGCGCGATGGCAGCCGCTCGGATTGGGAGCAGCTACGCGAAGGCGCCCACGCATTGCGTGGCGTTGCCAGCAATCTGGGGCTGGCCCAGCTGGCCAGCAGTGGCGGCGAGCTGATGCGCATGGCCGATTGGCAGCTACAGGCCGAATGGCGGCAGCTGCTGTCGGCGCTACGCGAGCAGCTACAGACCGGAAGGGAGGTACTCGACGCACGCCTGCAAGGCGTCAAAGACGACGAACGCTCCCCCCGGAGCAGCGAATAGCCCGCCGCACATCAGCCGGCGTCAAGCCCGGAGCGACGCGATTGCGCGCGGACCAGGCGATCCATGGTGCGCAACGACTTCTCGCCTAACTGCATCGCCGTATCGACCCAGATTTCGGTGATGCGCATCATCTCGTCCAATGGTACTGCGGTGGTCATTTCGCGCACCTGCTGCATCGCCGCCCAGGCATGCGGCGTGCGCTTGCTTTCGCGGATCACCTGTTCGACTGCGGCCACGCCCTGGCCGCGCGGCACCACGCGATCAACCAGACCCATGCCAAGCAACTGCTCGGCGGAGTACAGATTGCCTTCAAGCATGATCTTTTGCGCCAGTTGCGCACTGACGCGCTGGCACATGAAAGAGTAGGCGCCCATCCCCGGAAACAGGTCGAACAGCACTTCGGGCAAGCCCATCATCACGCCTTCCTCGGCGATGATGGTGTGGCAGCTCAATGCGGCTTCAAATCCGCCGCCAAGCGCATTGCCCTGCACCAGGGCAATGCTGTGCGCACGTGCGCCGAGTCCGACATGGAAGGCATGTACACCGCGCACACAGCGTTGGGCGTAATCAAGCAGTCGAACTCGGTCGCCTTCGCGAATGAGTCGGCAAAACAAGGCCAGGTCGCCGCCCAGGTTGAACACGTCACTGTCGGACGCCAACACCACGTGCGGTGCCAGCACGCCTGCGTCAGTCAGGCGCTGCCCCAGGTTGGTCTGATAGCGGGTGATGTCGTCGACTAGGCGCGTCGAGAAGCAGGCGCGCCCCGGGTTGACTGAAAGATCGGCATGCATATGGATCCAGTACACCTCACGCTGCGGTTCTTCAATGATGCGTAGGGTTGAGTCAATATTGGTGCGAATGAAGGGTTGAACTGCAGACATGTTGGTTCTCCGTGATGACCGTCCGGCCGGCCGCCTTTCGGACGGACATAAGATTGAACGCGTGAGCGTGCGCCGACGTCGAATTCTATGCGTGTAAAAGCAAACGCCCGCAATGCCTTGTCGCATTGCGGGCGTCGTCGGAGACTGAACGTCTTTGGTCTTCGGTATAACCAGTATTACGTTTTCGGCGCGTCCCGCAATTCACGGCGCAGGATCTTGCCCACATTGGTCTTGGGCAATTCCTTCCGAAATTCGATCACGCGCGGCTGCTTGTAGCCGGTGAGGTTGGCGCGGCAATGCGCCTTCACATCGTCGGCGGTCAGGGCAGGGTCCTTCTTCACGATGACCGCCTTGACGATCTCGCCGGACTTTTCGTCCGGCATGCCGACCGCTGCCACTTCCAGCACGCCGGGCATGGTGGCGATCACGTCTTCGATCTCGTTCGGATAGACGTTGAAGCCGGACACCAGAATCATGTCCTTTTTGCGATCGACGATGTAGACGAAGCCTTGCTCGTCCATGCGGGCGATGTCGCCAGTGTGCAGCCAGCCTTCGGCATCCATCACCTTGGCGGTCTCGTCGGCCTTCTTCCAATAGCCCTTCATCACCTGCGGGCCCTTGATGCACAACTCGCCGATCTCGCCGATCGCCAACGCCGTGCCGGCGTCGTCCTTGATGCAGGCATCGGTGGACGGAATCGGCAGGCCGATCGAGCCGTTGTAGTCCTTTAGGGTCATCGGGTTGATGCAGGCGGCCGGTGAGGTTTCGGTCAGGCCGTACGCCTCGACCAGGGTCAGGCCGGTGACCTTCTTCCAGCGTTCGGCGACCGAGCGCTGCACGGCCATGCCGCCGCCCAGGGTCATCTTGAGTGAGGAAAAATCGATCTGATCGAAACCGGGTGTATTGAGCAGGCCGTTGAACAGCGTGTTGACGCCAGTGAACGCGGTGAAGCGGGTCTTTTTCAGCTCCTTGACGAAGCCGGGCATGTCGCGCGGGTTGCTGATCAGGTGATTGCAGCCGCCAACCTTCATGAAGACCAGGCCATTGGCCGTCAATGCGAAGATGTGGTACAGCGGCAGCGCAGTGATGACCACTTCCTGGCCTTCCAACAGCTGGCCGGTGCCACCGACCCACTGGTGCGCCTGCTGCATATTGGCGACCAGATTGCGGTGAGTCAGCATCGCGCCCTTGGCCACGCCGGTGGTGCCGCCGGTGTACTGCAGGAACGCGATGTCGTCGGGCTCGATCTGCAGCGTCGGCATGCTGTGCTTGCGGCCCTGCGCCAGCGCCTCGCGGAAGCGGATCGCACCGTTGATGCGGTAGTCCGGCACCAACTTCTTGACGTAATTGACGACGAAGTTGACCACCGCCGCCTTCGGAAAGCCCAGCATGTCGCCCAGACCGGTGGTGATGACTTGCTTGACGGGCGTGTCGGCAATGACCTGCTGCACGGTGGTACCGAAATTGTCGATGACCACCAGCACGCTTGCGCCGGAGTCGATCAACTGATGCTTGAGTTCGCGCGGGGTATACAGCGGATTGACGTTGACCACGGTCAGGCCGGCACGCAGGACGCCGAAGGTTGCGATTGGATACTGCAGGCAATTGGGCATCATCAAGGCGACGCGGTCGCCCTTCTTCAACTGCAGTTCGCCAAGCAGGTAAGCAGCGAATTGCTCGACCAGCTGATCCGCTTCGCGGTAGGTGATGGTCTTGCCGAAGCTGTGATACGCAGGCCTGTCGGCAAAGCGTTTTACCGACGTGGCGAACACCTCGGCCACCGTGCGGAATTGCTCAAGATCGATGTCGGCGGCAACGCCGGCTGGATAACTTTGCAACCAAGGACGTGCCTGATTCATCTGCCCCCCTCCAGGGTGTTCTCGACGCGCCGCAGTGTGTTTTACGGCATTACGAAAACTGGCAGCATACCGTCATGGATGGAAAACGCGAAGCGTGATGCAGATCAGCATTCAAGCGTGGTCGCCTGTGGTGTGGGTAGGGTTTTGCATGCCGGCATTGCTCGGGTGCACGCGTGCCGCGCCGGAATAACGTCTGCGCGTAACGCTGGAGCAGATGCATCAAGCCATCCAGGCAGCTGAGCTTGGCGATGGCACCGATAGCCGAGGACGTTATCGGCGAAAACGGGCTGGACGCTCCAGTGTTGCGGCGCTTGATGCAGGTGCAGATGCTGGGCAAGCAACAGATCGGCGTGACCCTGGGGCCGGTCGAGGTAGCGCTACGCGGCGACACTGCCACGGTGCGCTTTACGGCGCTGTTGACCCGCGGTAGCGGCCGCTGTGTGCCCGATCAGGCGCGGACCTACCAAGTCATCACCGGTTGGCGTAAGACAACACCAACGGCGGGGAGGCCAAGTCATTCGGTTTGATGTCCGGATGCACGCGCTCTTTGCTCACCGCGGCGTGATCGCCCTTTTCACGAGACCGGAAACGCCACTCCCGCCAAGCGGCGGGAGTGCGTTGCATGGGTGGAGCGCAATGCGCGCTGTGGTCAGGCTGGCTTGCGCGCAGCCAGTTGACGCAGCACGTACTGCAGCAGACCACCGTGCTTGAAGTACTCCACTTCCTTCGGCGTCAGCAGCAGCACCTTGACCTGGAACTGTTTGACGCTGCCATCGGACTTTTTGGCATCCACCGTGGCACGGCGGCTGGCGCCGTCCTGCAGGCCGGTGATGTCCAGCACTTCCGAGCCATCCAGGCCAAGGCTTTGCGCGTTCTCGTTGTTCAGGAACTGCAGCGGCAGTACGCCCATGCCGACCAGGTTGGAACGGTGGATGCGCTCGAAGCTCTCGGCGATCACGGCCTTGACGCCGAGCAGGTTGGTGCCCTTGGCCGCCCAGTCGCGCGAGGAGCCGGTGCCGTATTCCTTGCCCGCCAGCACCACCAGCGGCACGCCGTCGGACTTGTACTTCATGGCGGCATCGTAGATCGCCAGCTTTTCCGGCTGGCCGCCGTCGGCCGGGTAGTACAGCGTGTTGCCGCCTTCTTCGCCGCCGAACATCAGGTTCTTGATGCGGATGTTGGCGAACGTGCCGCGTACCATCACATCGTCGTTGCCGCGGCGGCTGCCGTAGCTGTTGAAGTCGGCCGGTTGCACGCCGCGTTCCTGCAAGAAACGGCCTGCCGGCGAGTCCTTTTTGATGTTGCCGGCAGGCGAGATGTGGTCGGTGGTGATCGAGTCGCCGAACAGGCCCATGATGCGCGCACCGTGCACGTCGTCCACATGGCCCACCTGCATGGTCATGCCGTCGAAGTAGGGCGGGTTCTTGATGTAGGTCGAGGCGGCGTCCCACTCGTACAGCGCGCCGTCGGGCGAGGCGATGGTGTTCCAGCGCGTGTCGCCCTTGAACACGTCGGCGTAGTTCTGCTTGAACATCTGCGGGCCGACGGTGGCGGCGATGGTGTCGCCGATTTCCTTGTTGCTCGGCCAGATGTCGCGCAGATAGACCGGCTGCCCGTCGCTACCGGTGCCCAGCGGCTCGGTGGTGAGGTCGATATCGGTGGTGCCGGCGATGGCGTAGGCCACCACCAGCGGCGGCGAGGCCAGGTAATTCATTTTGACTTCGGGATGTACGCGGCCTTCGAAGTTGCGGTTGCCCGACAGCACCGAGGTCACCACCAGATCGTCCTTGGCAATCGCCGCAGACACGTCGTCCGGCAGCGGGCCGGAGTTGCCGATGCAGGTGGTGCAGCCGTAGCCGACCACGTAGAAACCCAGTTTTTCCAGGTCGGCGAGCACGCCGGCCTTGCTCAGGTAATCGGTGACCACGCGCGAGCCCGGCCCGAGCGAGGTCTTCACCCATGGCTGCGCTTTCAGACCCTTGGCTGCCGCATGACGCGCAAGCAGGCCGGCACCCAACATCACTGCCGGGTTGGAGGTGTTGGTGCACGACGTGATTGCGGCGATGACCACCGAGCCATCGCGCAGCTGCCAACCGGCGCCGCTGGCACTGGCGCTTTCTGCCTGGGACGCCTTGGCGCCCACCGTAGTGCCGCCGCCGCCTTCGTTCTTCAGGCGGTCTTCCTGCGTGAGGTCGGTGAGCTTCTTGCTGCGTGCGTCGGCAAACGGCTTGAGGCTTTCGCGGTAGTTGGACTGCATGTCTTCCAGCAGCACGCGGTCCTGCGGGCGCTTGGGGCCGGCCAGCGACGGCTTGACCTCGGCCATGTCCAGTTCCAGCGTGGCGCTGTACTGCGCCGGCGGGGTGTTGGCGTCGTGCCACAGGCCTTGCGCCTTGGCATAGGCCTCGACCAGCGCAATCTGCTCCTCGCTGCGGCCGGACAGGCGCAGGTAGGTCAGCGATTCTGCGTCGACTGGGAAGATGCCGCAGGTGGCGCCGTATTCGGGAGCCATATTGCCGATGGTGGCGCGGTCGGCCAGCGGCAGGTGCTGTAGGCCGTCGCCATGGAACTCGACGAACTTGCCGACCACGCCGGCCTTGCGCAGCATCTGGGTGACGGTGAGCACCAGATCGGTGGCGGTGGCGCCTTCGGGTAGCTTGCCGCTGAGCTTGAAGCCGACCACCTGCGGAATCAGCATCGAGGAGGGCTGGCCCAGCATCGCGGCCTCGGCCTCGATGCCGCCCACGCCCCAACCCAGCACGCCGATGCCATTGATCATGGTGGTGTGGCTGTCGGTGCCGAACACGGTGTCGGGGTAGGCGAGCAAGGTGCCGTCCTTGTCCGCGCTCATCACCACGCGCGCCAGGTTTTCCAGGTTCACCTGATGCACGATGCCGGTGTTGGGCGGCACCACCTTGAAGTTCTCGAACGCCTTCTGGCCCCAGCGCAGAAAGCCGTAGCGTTCCTGATTGCGCTGAAATTCGATCTTGCCGTTGAGGTCGAGCGCGTCGGGCTTGCCGAACACGTCCACCTGCACCGAATGGTCGATGACCAGTTCGGAAGGAATCTGCGGGTTGATCTGGTCGGCGTTGCCGCCGAGTGTGACTACCGCGTCGCGCATCGCGGCCAGGTCGACCACGCAGGGCACGCCGGTAAAGTCCTGCAGCACCACGCGCGCCGGCATGAAGGCGATTTCGATATCGGGCTCGGCCTTCGGGTCCCACCTGGCGACCGCTTCGATGTGGTCCCTGCCGACGGTGACACCGCCGTCCTCATGCCGGAGCAGGTTCTCCAGCAGGATCTTCATCGAATAGGGCAGGTGGCCGATGTCGAAGCGTTCGCCCAGCTTCGGCAGGCTGTAGTAGGCGTAGCGCTTGCCGTGGACCTCAAGCGAGGTGCGAGTGGAAAAGGAATCGCTCATGCGTCACTCCTATGGCGTCGAAGGCTTTAGGGAGACCTCCATTCTGAGCGGTTCAGTGTGTACGTACGGTGTGTTCAGGCCAATCTGAGAACTTGAGTAGGACGGTATAAGTACGTATCATTCGTGCATACTTTCTGGAGCGTGCTCATGGAAGCCACCGTTGCCGAACGCGGACAGATCACGCTGCCAAAAGCCGTGCGCGATGCTCTGGGTCTGACCAAGGGCACCACTCTCAAGATCGAACTCGATGGTGGCCGCATCATCTTGCGTAAAGATGTCAGCGAGGCGCTACGCAAGGTGCGCGGCAAGTTCAAGCTCGTCGATGGCCTGACCAGCACCGATGCCGCCATGCGCGTCATCCGTGGCCGCGCCCCCGGAGACCCGTTCGACCCATGATCGCTCTGGATTCCTCGGTGCTGCTGGACATCCTGATCGGCGACCCGGTCTACGGCGAAGTGTCGGAAATCTGCATCGGCGACGCCCTGGCGCGCGACGAGGTCGTGGTTTGCGACGCCGTGGTGGCCGAAGTGCTGGCCATGCTCGACACCCAGGTCGACCTGATGGAAACCCTGGCCTCGATCGGCGTGCGCTACGAGGCCACCCAGGAAGCGGCGGCGGTGCGCGCCGGTCATATGAACAAGCGCTTCCGCGCACGCGGCGGCAAGCGCGAGCGGGTGGTGGCGGATTTTTTGATCGGCGCCCACGCAATGCTCCAGTGCGATGGGTTGATCACCCGCGACGAGGGCTTCTTCCGCGATTACTTCAAGGGCTTGAAGATTACCGTCCCCAAGCCCGTTGCCTGATCCACGCCTTCTGATCCACGTCTGACGTTTTTACACATTCACTGCTGTCCTTTTGGAGAACCCGCATGTTGGAAGCCTATCGCCACAACGTTGCAGAGCGCGCCGCGCTCGGTATCCCGCCGCTGCCGCTGACCGCGCAGCAGACCGCCGAGGTCATCGAGCTGTTGAAGGCTCCGCCGGCTGGCGAAGAAGAATTCCTGGTCGAGCTGCTCAGCCAGCGCGTGCCGGCCGGCGTGGATGACGCCGCTAAGGTCAAGGCTTCATACCTGGCCGCCGTGGCCTTCGGCACCGAAAAGACTGCACTGATCAGCCCGACGCGTGCGACTGAGCTGCTCGGCACCATGCTGGGCGGCTACAACATCCAGCCGCTGATCGACCTGCTGGACAACGCCGAGCTGGGCGCCACCGCCGCCGAAGCGCTCAAGCACACTTTGCTGGTGTTCGATGCGTTCCACGACGTGCAGGAAAAGGCCGAAGCCGGTAACGCGCACGCCACGTCCGTGCTGCAGAGCTGGGCCGATGCCGAGTGGTTCACCAGCAAGCCGCAAGTGCCGCAGAGCCTGACCGTCACCGTGTTCAAGGTGCCGGGCGAAACCAACACCGACGACCTGTCGCCGGCTCCGGATGCCACCACCCGCCCGGACATCCCGCTGCACGCGCTGGCGATGCTGAAGAACAAGCGCGATGGCGCGGCGTTCGAGCCGGAAGAAGACGGCAAGCGCGGCCCGATCCAGGCCATTGCCGATCTCAAGGACAAGGGCCATCTGGTCGCGTATGTGGGCGACGTGGTCGGTACCGGTTCCTCGCGCAAGTCGGCCACCAACTCGGTGCTGTGGTGGACTGGAGAAGATATTCCGTACATCCCGAACAAGCGCTTCGGCGGTGTGTGCCTGGGTAGCAAGATCGCGCCGATCTTCTACAACACCATGGAAGACGCTGGCGCCTTGCCGATCGAGCTGGACGTGTCGCAGATGGAGCACGGCGATGTGGTCGAACTGCGTCCTTACGACGGCAAGGCATTGAAGAACGGGCAGGTGATTGCCGAGTTCGCGATGAAGTCGGACGTGCTGTTCGACGAAGTGCGTGCCGGTGGCCGCATTCCGCTGATCGTCGGCCGTGGCCTCACCGCCAAGGCGCGCGAATTCCTCGGCCTGCCGGCCTCGGACCTGTTCCGTCTGCCGATGGACCCGCCGGACACCGGCAAGGGTTTCTCGCTGGCGCAGAAGATGGTCGGCCGCGCCTGCGGTCTGCCGGAAGGCCAGGGCATGCGCCCGGGCACCTATTGCGAGCCGAAGATGACCTCGGTGGGGTCGCAGGACACCACCGGGCCGATGACCCGCGACGAGCTGAAGGACCTGGCCTGCCTGGGCTTCTCGGCCGACCTGGTGATGCAGTCGTTCTGCCACACCGCGGCCTACCCGAAGCCGGTCGACGTCAAGACCCACCACACCTTGCCGGAGTTCATCTCCACCCGCGGCGGCATCTCGCTGCGTCCGGGCGATGGCGTGATCCACAGCTGGCTCAATCGCATGCTGCTGCCCGACACCGTCGGCACCGGCGGCGACTCGCATACGCGCTTCCCGATCGGTATTTCGTTCCCGGCTGGCTCCGGCCTGGTGGCGTTTGCTGCGGCCACCGGGGTGATGCCGCTGGACATGCCGGAGAGCGTGCTGGTGCGCTTCAAGGGTGAAATGCAGCCGGGCGTGACCTTGCGCGACCTTGTCAACGCGATCCCGCTGTACGCGATCAAGGACGGCCTGCTGACCGTGGCCAAGCAGGGCAAGAAGAACATCTTCTCCGGCCGCATCCTGGAAATCGAAGGGCTGCCGAACCTGAAGGTGGAGCAGGCGTTCGAATTGTCCGATGCCTCGGCCGAGCGTTCGGCGGCCGGCTGCACCGTGCACCTGGACAAGGCGCCGATCATCGAATACCTGACCAGCAACATCACCCTGCTGCGCTGGATGATTGCCGAAGGCTACGCCGATGCACGCACCCTGGGCCGCCGTATCAAGAAGATGGAAGAGTGGCTGGCCAACCCGCAGCTGCTGCAGCCCGATGCCGACGCCGAGTATGCCGCCGTCATCGAGATCGACCTGGCCGATATCCATGAGCCGATCGTGGCGTGCCCGAACGATCCGGACGACGTCAAGACACTGTCCGAGGTTGCCGGTGCGGCCATCGACGAGGTGTTCATCGGTTCGTGCATGACCAACATCGGTCACTTCCGTGCCGCGGCCAAGCTGCTGGAAGGCAAGCGCGATATCCCGACCCGTCTGTGGGTGGCGCCGCCGACCAAGATGGACGCCTCCGAGCTGACCAAGGAAGGCCACTACGGCACCTTCGGCGCGGCTGGTGCGCGCATGGAAATGCCGGGCTGCTCGCTGTGCATGGGCAACCAGGCACAGGCACGCGAGGGCGCCACGGTGTTCTCCACCTCCACGCGTAATTTCCCGAACCGCCTGGGCCGCAACACCAACGTGTACCTGGGCTCGGCGGAACTGGCGGCAATCTGCTCGCGCCTGGGCCGCATCCCGACCAAGGACGAGTACATGGCCGATGTGGGCGTGATCAAGACCAGTGGCGAGCAGATCTACCGCTACATGAACTTCGATCAGATCCAGGAGTATCAGGACGTGGCGGACACCGTCGCGGCCTGATTTCAGCCGCTGGTCTGTGTTGTCCCGAAATGCCCGGCACTGCCGGGCATTTCGCTTTCCGGGCAATGGCTTCGTGTTATCGTCACGAAGCCGGCCGTCAAGCAACCTTTGAACAACGCGTGGCGTTGCGAGCGAACCTGGGATTTCGCTTGATCGCAGTGGTCGCGCACGCTAAAAATCAATGACTTGCGAGTTGTGAAGACTGCCCCGGTCTACTGATCGGAAGCGGGCGAAACAGTAGTTCAGAGGTTCCTTAAAGCAAATACCAGCTGACTGAATTGCCGCATTGCAACAAAAATCTGAAGTCTGCGGGTCTAGAGTCCGGCTGGTCTACCACTCCACGTTTGATGCCAATGCCTATTTGCACAATTTCCGCTCAGACGCTGCATTACACGAAACGCGGTGACGGCTTCCCGGTATTGCTTGGCCATAGTTACCTTTGGGACGCGGCGATGTGGGAGCCGCAGATCCAGGCGCTGTCGCAGCATTACCAGGTGATCGTTCCCGAGCTGTGGGGGCATGGGCAATCAGACCCCTTGCCGGCGGGCACGCAGACCGTGGGGGATCTCGCCGATCAGATGCTTGCGCTGATGGATGCGCTGGAGCTGCCGCAATGCGCGGTGGTGGGTCTGTCGGTGGGTGGCATGTGGGGCGCGGAATTGGCCATGCGCGCGCCGGAGCGCGTACGCAGCCTGGTGTTGATGGACACCTTCATGGGTGCCGAATCGCAGGCGGCACGCACGCGCTACTTCGCGTTGCTCGATGCGATCGATGCGGCGGGGGAGGTGACTGCCGACTTGGTCGAAGCGATCGTGCCGCTTTTTTTCCGTGCCGATATAGATCTGCAGTCTGCGTTGCCGGCGGCGTTCGCGCAGCGTCTGGCGGCGCTATCGCCCGAGCAGTTGCGCGCTTCGATCGTGCCGCTAGGGCGGCTGATCTTCGGACGCGACGATCGGCTCGAAACGCTGGCTGCGCTCAACCCTGCCAACACGTTCCTGCTGGGTGGCGAATACGACGTTCCGCGCCCGCCGGAAGAGTTGTGGATGATGGCCGAGGTCATCGGCTGCGATTACGAGCTGGTGCCTGATGCCGGGCATATCGCATCGCTGGAAAACCCGGCGTTCGTGAACGCGCAGCTGTTGGGATGGTTGCAGCGCACGTTGCAGTGAGGCCGAGTGTTGGCATGACTGCTGAAGGCCGCGCGTGATCGCTTTGCCAGCGGTTGGAACGTGCGCAACCAGTTGAGGCAAAGTTCGGTTGGTCGTGTCTGCGGTGTCCTCATCGCTCGTGGGACACGCCGCTGACCCGTCCATGGCAGCTCGATGGCGGCTGCATGCCGCCAACGGTCCCGCAATCGGCAAGGGCACCGTGCCAGATCGTTGGCTGGTTGTTTGTTGAGAACGCGGGTACAGCGTCGCCCAGTTTGCTGATCGCTTCTGTGCAACTTTACGCACCGACCAGCCCGACTGGTCCTGGCCTGCCCAGCGTCGCGGGACCCTTGGCGGCATGGATGCAGCCAAGGTGCGTGCATGGACGTACTTGCAGCGTGTCTCGCGATGGTGGGCGGGCAAGGGCCCTGCAGCAGACGCTAGGAGCGGCTAACAACACGACTGCGCAGCCGCTGTCAGGCGCGCGCGGCCGGTGCTCGGAATCGGCATGGACCGCGCGTCCACTGCGGTTGTGAGCGCGCCGTCCGCGTCCACCTGAGAGCGGCTCGCTACGTGTTGTTAGCCGCTCTGGGAACGCGAGTGCGCAGCATCCATGCCGCAATCGCGTTGCATGAGGATTCCGAGCACCGGCCGCGCAGTCGTTTTGTTGTACGCGCTAAGGCTGCGCGCCCAACCAAGCTTCCAGCGCTGCGGCCGGCAGCGGTCGCGAGAACAGGTAGCCTTGTAAGACCTCGCAGCCCAGGTCGGCGAGAAACAGGCGTTGTGCTTCGTTTTCCACGCCTTCGGCGACCACGTGCTTGCGCAGGTGCTCGCCGATGCGCAGCACCGAGGTGATGAGTGCACGCGCGTCTTCGCTGTGTTCGATATCGCGGACGAAGCTCATGTCCAGCTTGAGTTCGTCGATCGGCAAGCGATGCAAATGGCTAAGACTGGAATAGCCGGTGCCGAAATCGTCCAGCGACAGCGAGATACCGGCTTCGCGAATGGCGTGCAGGTTTTCCAGCACGCCCGGTTGCCCGGACAGCATCACGCTTTCGGTCAGTTCCAGGGTCAGGTCGGAGGGCTTTACGCCCATGTCGGCGATAAGTTGGAGCAAATCCGACAGCATGCGTGGACTTTCGAAACCGCTTGCCGACAGATTCACCGAGACACGTGCCACCGGCACGCCACGCTGGCGCCAGTCGGCGACCTGCTGGCAGGCGCTGCGCAGTACCCACGCATTGATCTGCGGCATCATGCCTTGCTCTTCGGCCACCTGTAAGAATTGTGCCGGCGACACCGCGCCCAATTGCGGATGATTCCAGCGCAGTAGCGCTTCCACGCCATACAGCGTGTGCGGCGCGGCGCTGTGTATTTGCGGCTGGTAATGTAGTTGCAGCTGATCGCGGCCGATGGCCTGGCGCAGCTCCGCTTCCAGCGCAACGCGTTCTTGCGCCATGCGGTTCATGTCGGCGCTGAAGAAGCGGAAACGCCCGCCGCCTTCCTTCTTGGCGCGATTCATCGCCAGATCGGCGTGGCGCAACAGGATGTTGATCTCGCGGCCGTCCTCCGGAAACATCGCCACGCCGATACTGGCCGAGGGATGCACGGTCATATGGCCAACCGGCAACGGGTTGGCGATGCTGACCAACACACGCTCGGCGACGGCACTGGCCTGTTCTGCGCTGCATTGCGGCAGCGCAAGCGCGAATTCGTCGCCTGACAGGCGCGCCAGCATCGCTGTGGCAGTGAGTTGATCGTTGATGCGTAGGGCGATATCGCGCAACAGACCGTCGCCTGCGGCATGACCCTGGCTATCGTTGATGAGTTTGAAACGATCGATGTTGATGAACACCAACGCTGCCGGTTCGCCGGCGTATTCGGCCTGCGTCAGCGCCTGCTCGGCACGCGCGCTGAACATGATGCGATTCGGCAAACCGGTGAGCGTGTCGTAGAACGCCAGTTGATGCACGCGCTGGCGGATCTGCTCGCGCTCCAGCGCCAACGTGCACAGTTGCTGGCACAAATCGGTCAGCCGCATATGCCAGGCATTGGCATGTTGCGGCTTGCGGTAATACAGCGCGAAGGTGCCGAGCACGCGCGCGCTGTTGGAGCGGATCGGCGTACTCCAGCAGGCGTGCAGGTCCCAGCGCAACATCGTTTCGCGACATGGTTCGAACAGCGGGTCGGTCGCGATGTCTTCCACCATCACCGCGCGACCTCGCCAGGCCGCGGTGCCGCAGGCGCCTGCGCCCGGGCCGATCTTCAAACCATTGACCGCATCGGCGTACTCGGGTGGCAGGCTAGGTGCCGCCAGCGAATGCAGGCGGCCTTGATTGTCCGCACTCGTCACCGCGGCCAGCACGTCCGGTGCAATGCGTTCGACCTCGGTGCAAATCAGCGTCATCACCTCGATCAACGGGCGTTCCTGCAGCAAGGCTTCCAGCACGCGGTGCTGCAATACCTCGTGCATCTTGGTGTCGGTGATGTCGGTCAGCACCGCCACGTAATGCAAGGGGGTGTGGTCGGCGTCGTAGATTGGGTTGAAATTGAGCGAGATCCATAGCGGCGTGCCGTCCTTGCGGTACACCAGCAGTTCGGCGCGGGTGTGCTGCAAGGCATCGGCGCGATCGCGCACACGGGCGACTTCGCTTTGGTCGCTTTGCGCGCGGGTCAAGACATCCGATGGACGCTGACCGACCAGCTCGGCTTCGGTGTAGCCGAACATGCGCTGGAAGCCGTCGTTGGCATACAGCAGGCGCGATTGCAGATCGCAGATGAGAATGGCGCTGCTGCTGCCATCCAGTGCTTCGGCCAACAGGCGCGAACGGCGTTGCTCAGGCTGTTCGCCGGCCTTGGCCATGCCAGCGGTGACCGGGCCGGGTCTGACCAGCTCGTGGCTTGGCGTGTCCGCATGCACCGGTTCAGCCGTCCCAGGCGTGCGATCGGCCGCCGCGTCCGTCGCGCTTCCCGGTGTCAGTGGAAGCGTCGGGTCGCTCGGGTGCGAAGGATGCGCGGCCATGCTGGATCAGCGTGCCTGGGCCGACAATGCGAGCAAGCGTTCGGCCACGCGGTCCAACGGCACCACTTCCTGCGCGGCGCCAAGTTTGTAGGCCGCGCCGGGCATGCCCCAGACCACGCTGCTGGCCTCGTCCTGCACCAAGGTCGGCGCGCCGGCCTGCAGCATTTCCAGCAGCCCGCGCGCGCCGTCGTCGCCCATTCCGGTGAGGATGGCGCCGACCGCATTCGCGCCGGCATTTGCGGCGACAGAGCGGAACAGCACATCCACCGCCGGCTTGTGGCGATTGACCGGCGGACCATCGTCGATACGGCAACGCCAACGCGCACCGTCGCGGATAATGCGTAGATGCTGGCCACCCGGTGGAAGGTATGCGTGACCGGGCAGGATCGCTTCGCCGTCAGTGGCTTCGCGCACCGACATGGCGGAATGGCGGTTGAGGCGCTCGGCGAACGCGGTGCTGAAGCTGGCCGGCAGGTGCTGGGTCATCACCACCGCGGGCGCATCGGCGGGCATGTGTTCGAGCACCACGCGCAGCGCTTCAGTGCCGCCGGCGGACGCGCCGATGGCGACCAGACGGTCGGTGGTACGGAAGCGCAGGGCGCTGCCAGGCATGGGTGCCGATTGCATATCGAGCGTGACCTTGGGCGCGCTGGGGCGGTGCAGTGCGCTGACCTTGGCTTTGGCGGCCATCTTGACCTTGCTGACGATTTCTTCTGCATAACCTTCCAGCCCGCGTGCGACGTCGATCTTGGGCTTGGACACGAAGTCCACTGCGCCCAGCGACAACGCCTGCAAGGTGGTGTCGGCGCCGCGTTCGGTCAGCGATGAAATCATCACCACTGGGGTAGGGCGCAGGCGCATCAGGTTTTCCAGGAACACCAGGCCGTCCATGCGCGGCATCTCCACATCCAGCGTGATCACGTCCGGATTGAGGCGCTTGATCTTTTCGCGTGCCAGCAATGGGTCGGCGGCAGAGCCGACCACTTCGATGCCGGCATCGCGCGAAAGGATTTCGGTAAGCATCTGACGTACGACCGCCGAGTCGTCGACGATCAACACACGCACAGGAGTTTCCAGCGTCATTCGAACAACTCCACTCCACCGGTGACCGGTGCTTTGGACAGACGGGCACGCACGGCCGATTCGGTCGCGGCGACTTCGGCTTCGTGTGCATGCGGCAGACGCTGCACGGCGACGCGACCGGTCGTCGCGAAGAACCACACCTTGCGCGGATGGATGCCGCACAGATCTTCGGCAATGATGGGAATGTGTTCGGCCTGCAGGTACTGGCGCACGAATTCTGCATTGCGCGTGCCGACCGGGTTGCTGGTGAAGCCCTTGAGCACGTTGGCGCCACCGAAGACCTTGGCCTCGATGCGTTTGCGATGCGCGCCGCGCTTGAGCATGTCGTTGATCAGCAACTCCATCGCGTAACTGCCGTAACGCGCGGGTGCGCCATCACCGATCTGGCCTTCTGGCAACAAAAAATGGTTCATGCCGCCGATCTTGAGCACCGGATCGCGCAGGCAGGCTGCAACGCATGATCCCAGCGTGGTTGTCAACGCGGTGTCGTCGTCCACCACCAGATACTGGGTGGGCAGCAGCTTGGCGGCGATGGTCTGAAACCGCGAATCGCGGTAGCGCATGACGTCGTCGACTTGCACGGCCGTACTCATGCAGAGGCTCCAGCGCGCGGCGCGCGCCGATACAGCGTGCGCCCGCACGGCTGTATCAGATCGGCCGCATGCAGGTAATTCTCCGAATGTCCGGTGTAGAGCAGGCCGTCCTCGCCCATGTGGCTGACCAGGCGCGACAGGATGCCGCGTTGGGTGGGCTTGTCGAAATAGATCATCACATTGCGACAGAACAGCGCGGCATACGGGCCGCCGACGTCGTAACGCGACGCCAATAGATTCAACTGGCGGTATTCGATGAGTTGACGCAGCGCCGGAATGACTCGGCACTTGCCTTCGTTGGGACCGCTGCCGCGCTGAAAATATTTGCGCTTGATCGAGGCGTCCAGCGAGGCGACACGGTCGATGGCATAGACGCCGCGCGACGCGGTTTCCAACACTTGGGTATCGACGTCGGTGGCGACGATGCTCACCGGTGGGGTCAGCGTGCCGAACGCTTCGCAGGCCGTGATGGCGATGGAGTAGGGCTCCTCACCGGTGGATGCGGCACACGACCAGATCTTCAACGGCGCCTGCGAGGCGCGCTTTTGCAGTTCTTCGCGCAGCTTGTCGAAGTGGTGCGGCTCACGGAAGAACGAGGTCAGGTTGGTGGTCAGCGCGTTGGTGAAGGCCTGCCATTCTTCTTCGTCGTTGCCGGTCTCGAGCTGATCGAGATAATCGCGGAACGAGCGCAGACCGAGCACGCGCAGACGACGCGAGAGACGGCCATACACCATGTCGCGCTTGGCCGGAGCCAACGCAATGCCGACACGCTGGTAGATCAAGTCGCAAACGCGCTTGAAGTCGCGGTCGCCGAAGTCGAATTCGCGTGTGTCTGGAGCGGGGGTCGTAGTCGTCATATCCATACGCGTCGTGAGCTATCACTGGATATCGGCCACGTAGTCACGCAACTGAAGCCTCAATGCGTGGATTGCACGCGGTTGGGTTCGGTCGGCCGTGCATTGGGGGG